>NZ_CDRVLZ010000012.1:0-89217 GCF_977072305.1 Adlercreutzia sp. CNCM I-6207 | reverse complement strand
TCGAGAACCACAGATCCAGCGCATCCTGCTTGGCCCTCTTGTCGTACATTCGAACTCCCTTCCGGACACCTGGGTGTCCAACTTGGAGTCCGCACCCCCTCAAAAACTCACAACTCGACTTTTTGACCAAAAATGGAAAAAAGTTTGTCGTGCTTGGGGCTCCTGGCGGTGACAAGGCTTCCCAGTTGCCAGGTTGGAGCTCTGGCGCGCCCGTCCCCTGCGGTGCGCTTCCCGCGAAACCGCCATCGCATGGGCGATGTCTCAATGGTAGAATGGCCACACCTCGAAAACACTCCTGAAACGTACCCAAGAGAGGTTTTGCCCCTATGGCACGATCCCCCCTCATACTCGATCGCTATCGCGTCATCGACCAGGCCGGCTCCGGCGGTTACGGCACGGTGGTGCACGCTTTCGACACGCATCTCAAGCGCGATGTGGCTATCAAGTGCATCGAGCTTTCCGAAGACGAGCTGGCCGCTGCTCGCCTCGAGGCTCTCGAGGCGCGCATGGCGGCGGATTTGGAAGAGGTAGAAGCAGGGGCATCGGGCGCCGAGACGGGGGTCGCTGGTCGGAATGCGGGCCCGGGTGCAGTCTCGGCCGCCGGTGCAGGCATGGGTGCCACCGCGGGCGATCCTGCTGGCAGCTCGTCGG
This sequence comes from Adlercreutzia sp. CNCM I-6207, assembly GCF_977072305.1. Taxonomy (NCBI): domain Bacteria; kingdom Bacillati; phylum Actinomycetota; class Coriobacteriia; order Eggerthellales; family Eggerthellaceae; genus Adlercreutzia; species Adlercreutzia sp. CNCM I-6207. The sequence continues at coordinate 88,566 of NZ_CDRVLZ010000012.1, read as the reverse complement.
CGGCCGCCTTCCCCGCCGACCCCGATTTCCTGGCGGCCCGCGACGAGCGCCGTCGGCGCCGGTCCGCGACCGCGGTGTCCCGGTGCGCCGCCGAGGGGGTGCCGCCCTGGGAGGACTGGGACGACTTCGGTGATCCTGACGATGACTCTGTCGATGTCGCTGGTGCAGATGATTTTGATGCTGAGGCAGCCGAAGACGAATGGGGGGACTCCCTCATTCCCTGGAACGCCTCCACGACCGACTTCGCCGGTCGGCGGCGCGGGCCGGCGCGCCTCACGGGTCGGGTGAGCCGCAAGACGCGCCACGCCCCCGAGGTGCTCTATGAGCCGCAGACTGTGGTGGAAGAGGCGCCCGATGCTACCGGGGCCACCCCCGATGCCGAATCGGTGGACGTGCGCCATCTGCGCGGCGTGCGCGCCTCGCGGGTCATCGCCGAAGAGCCCGAACCCGACGCCGAAGACGAGCTGGATCTGTTCGAGCACATCCCCGGCTTGGAGGAGGCTCGCTCCGTCGCGAAGCTGTCCGATACGAATATCGTCACCGTGTACGACTGCGCCGTGGAAGGCAGCAGCGCCTACGTGATCATGGAATACGTCGAGGGCAAGACGCTCGCGCAAATCATCGATGAGGTGGACGACGATATCACGCTGGATGTGGTGGCCGCCGTGTTTTCGGCCGTCTCCCATGCCCTGGAGGTGGCCCACGGCGAGCACACCCTGCATCTGGATATCAAGCCGGAAAACGTCATCGTGAACGGCAAGGGCCAGGCCAAGGTGGCCGATTTCGGCCTGGCTGCCCTCATGGACGCTACGGGATCGGGCACCACGGGCGGCGGCACCATCGGCTACATGCCTTTGGAGCAGATGCGCCAGGAGCCGCTCGATGTACGCACCGACGAGTGGGCCCTGGCGAGCCTCACCTACGAGATGCTCACCGGCTCGAACCCGTTTTTCGCCGATGATCTGGACGCGGCGGAGGAGGCCATCGAAGAGGCGGAGCTCGTGCTGCCGTCGCTGTGCTGGGACGAGCTGGACGCCGAGGCTGACGAGGTCATGTTCGCCGCTCTCGACCCCGACATGGACGAGCGCTACGAGGATGTGGCCGCCTTCTCGGCCGCGCTTTCGCCCTATCTGGGCAACGCCAAGAAGGGCAAGCGGGTGCTCGCCGACATCGTGAATGGGAAGATGGAAGAGCCGGCTGCCGAGGAGCCGGAGCGCGTTTGGGAGCCGCTGCCCCCGCTCGTCGACCGCCTGGGGCTGCGCGGCGCCGCCATTGTGGGCCGTATCGTGGCCGCTGCGGCTGTGGCGTTGCTGGCGGCGGCGGGCATGGCGAACCTGCATCTTACTCCGGGTTCTGCCATGGGACTCGCCACCGATGCCCCCATTGCCTACGGGGTGGTGATCGCCGTATGTGCTTTAGTGGCTGTCATCAGGCCTTCCATCGGCGTCCTGTTCGGTTACGGGGCCTTTGTGGTGGGGCTTGCCGGCGCGGGCGCCTGGGTGCCGGCGGTGCTGCTCACCGCGGCTACGGGCGCGTGGTGGTACTTTGTCGGGCGCCGCGGCACCGCCCAGGCGGTCTCGGCGCTCATGCAGCCGCTGTTCGGCTCCGTGGGTTTCGCGGCGGCCTCGCCGGTGACGTGCGGCGTGCTGCTGCCGGTGCTGCAATCGGTCATCACGGCGGCCTTCGCCTTCGCGAGCGCCCTCATCATGGCCGGCTGCGGCTCGGTCGACATCATGAACTGGGACGCGGTCATGCACCTCGGCTTCTCGAGCAACCCGGCGGCAGGGTGCCTGGCGGTGGCGTCGCAGCCGGCCACCTGGGTCATAGGTGCAAGCTGGATCGCCGCTGCGGGCCTTTACAGCCTCTTGTGCGTGCGCGGCACCCGCGCCTTCGATATCGCCGGTTCGGTGGTGGCAGCCGCGGTGCTCATGCTCGGTGCGTGCGCGGCGGCCCATCTCGCTTCCTTCGGCGGCTCGTGGCTGCCCGCTCCGGCGGCGCTGCTCGGAGCGCTGGTGCCCGGCGTTCTCGGCATCTTGGCCGCGGTTATGAGCATTCCCGATCGCGCCCGCTGGGCCGAAGAAGAATGGTATGTGGAAGAAGAGAAGTAGGCCACTTCCCTGCAGGTCATAGTATACTGACAGCACTAATGACGAACCCACCTGCCGCGGCGCGAGCGGCGTAGGCGAAGAAGGCGAGATAGCGACCTATGAACATCGAAGAGCTGTACCATTTTCTGTTCGAGACCATGCCCGGCATCGGCATTCTGGTCGGTGGCGGTCTTGTGATCAGCATCATCGTGTGCTTCATTCTGGAGCGCAAGACGCGCAAGCAGTTCAAGAACCACGAGAAGACCGAGGACGACTGGTCGCTGTTCGATGACGACGAGGACGAAAGCGAATAGCTTCGCCCCGGCCGCGCGAAAACCCTCAGCCTGACTTCTGCCCGCCTGCGCCCGCCGCACCCGAAGACTTCCCGCCCGCGTCAGCGGGCGGTGCTATACTGGGCCGCATTGAAAACCGCCGGACTGCCGGCGCCTAAGGCAACCGATCATTGTGAAAGTGAGCCGCCCCATGTTGGACATCAAGTACGTACGCGAGCACCTCGACGAGGTTGCCGAGACGATGAAGAACCGCCACGCCTCCTTCGACCCGGAGCAGTTCACCGCCCTTGATGTGCAGCGCCGCGAGGTCATCGCCGAGGAGGAGGCCCTGCAGGCCGAGCGCAACAAGCTTTCGAAGGAGATCGGCGCGCTCATGGGCCAGGGCAAGACCGACGAGGCCAACGCCACCAAGGAGACCGTCCGCCAGATCAACGAGAAGCTCACCGCCCTGGGCGATGCCCGCGCCGAGGCCGAGGCCGCCATGGACGCGCTCATGCTCTCCATTCCGAATATGGTGGACGCCACCACGCCGGTGGGCGAGGACGAGAACGACAATCCCGAGGTGCGCCGCTGGGGCACGCCCCGCGATTTCGCCGCCGAGGGCTTCGAGCCGCAGGCCCATTGGGATTTGGGGCCGGCCCTGAACATCATCGATTTCGAGCGCGGCGTGAAGCTGGCCGAGAGCCGCTTCTACGTGCTCGGCGGCGCCGGCGCCCGTCTCGAGCGCGCGCTCATCGCCTTCATGTTGGATCAGCACACCTCCCGCGGCTACAAGGAGTGGTGGGTGCCGGCGCTCGCCAACGCCGCCACGCTCACGGGCACGGGCCAGTTGCCGAAGTTCGAGGAGGACCTCTTCCACACCACCGAGGGCCTCTACCTCATCCCCACGGCCGAGGTGCAGCTGACGAATCTGCACGCCGGGGAAGTGCTCGACGCCGATTCGTTGCCGCTGCACTACTGCGCCTTCACCCCGTGCTTCCGCGAGGAGGCGGGCAGCGCCGGTCGCGATACCCGCGGCATCATTCGCGTGCACCAGTTCTCCAAGGTGGAGATGGTGAAGTTCGCCACACCCGAGACCGGTTTCGACGAGCTGGAATCCATGGTGGAAGACGCCGAGAACATCCTGCAGCAGCTGAAGCTGCCCTATCGCGTCATCAGCCTGTGCACCGGCGACATCGGGTTCTCCTCCGCGAAGACCTACGACGTGGAAGTGTGGCTGCCCAGCTACGGCGCCTACAAGGAGATCTCCTCCTGCAGCTGCTGCACCGATTTCCAGGCCCGTCGCGCCAACATCAAGTACCGCGACCCGGCCAACTTCAAAGGCAGCCGCTTCGTGTACACCCTGAACGGGTCGGGCCTGGCCGTGGGCCGCACCATGGCCGCCGTCATCGAGAACTACCAGAATCCCGACGGTACCATCACGGTGCCCGAGGTGCTCGTTCCCTATATGGGCGGCAAGACGGTGATCGGGCCGGAAGAGGTCTAAAGAGCCATGGAAGAGCAGTCGCCGGCGGCGGCCGCGCCGACCGGTTCCGGCGGCCGGCCGCCTGCCGAGGGTCGTCTCCGCTCCGCTGCGACGACAGCCGCCACGGCGACGGCGCAGAAGCCGTCGTCTCGTCGCGCGGCGTCGTCCGGTGAAGGCGATGGCGGCCGCGAAGTGCGGAGGGGGAGGGGAGGCCGTTCGAACACTGCGCCTTCTCGCAAGCGCCGCCATCCGGTGCGGGTGGCGGTGGTGTCCGTAGTTATCGTTGTCGTGCTGCTTGTCGGTGCGGCGGCGGGCGGATTCGCGTGGCTCCGCTGGTTCTCCGAGGACGATGCGGCCGATTTCGCGGGCACCTGGTATTTGGCCGGCACGGCTACGCCCATCACCATCACCGAGGATCGCATCCAGCTGACTGATGATGTGTCCTACCGTTATGCGCTGAACGACCAGGATAAAACCTTCGAGCTATCCTTCGGCAACTTGAAGGGCGGCGGCCGCTACCGATTTTCGCTCGATCGCAACCAGCTGGCTCTGGTGGATGGCGACTTCTCGGCGGCCGACACCTTGGGCGACGATATCGCCTGGACGCTGCGCGCGCTGACCGAGTCCGCTCAGGGGCGCGTGCTGGCTCCGGAGGAGGAGGCCAAGGGCGTCACGCTGCTGAGCCGCACGCCCACGGGAACGCCGTCGCTTCCCGAGGCGACTGACACGCCCGAGGCCACGGCTGGCGAAGATGCCAAGGCCGACACCGGTGATGGCTCGAAATCCGGCAACGACGACGGCGGCGCAGAGCCCGACAAGGCCGATGCCACGCCGGCCCCCGACACCTCGGACAAAGCTGACGACCGTGCCTAGGCTCGCCGTCGAGCGCATTGCCTTCGAGCGCGATCGCATGGCCCTGCTCGTGCGCGTGCCCGAGGGCGCGGATGCCTCTTTGGGCACGTGCGGCGCCGATCGGCTGCTTGCCGCGCGCCCCTCCCTCGCCTTCCACACCTGCTTGAATGACGAGGACGCCCCCTTTGCCGAGGTGCTCGCCCGCACGTCGCTGCCTCACGCGCTGGAGCATCTGGTCATCGATTTGCAGGCTGCGAACCCCGCTTGCGCCTCCGATGCCACGTTTGTAGGTACGACGGAATGGCTCTCGAAGCGGGACGGTTTGGCCCGTGTTACAGTAAACTTTACCGATGACCTCATCGCATTGGGCGCCCTGAAGGACGCCTTGGCGCTTCTGGAAGGGACGGTTGAATAAGATGTCGTCAGCTCACATCACCTTCGACACCACCGGCGACAAGATCGCCCGACGCGTGCGCAAGATGCGCCCGTCGGCCGTGCGCAACCTGTTCGCCGCCGCTACGCGCGACGATGTAATCTCGCTGTCGGGCGGCATGCCCGCTGTGTCGCTTCTGCCCGAGGAGGACATTCGCCGCGCCACGCTGGCCGCCATTGAGAGCCCCGAGGCCCGCGCAGTATCGCTGCAGTACGGCCCCACCGACGGGCTCGCCGGGCTGCGCGCGGTGCTCGCCGACATGATGCGCGATCTGGGCATCCGCGTGAAGGCCGACCAGGTGCTCGTCACCACGGGCGCCCAGCAGGCCCTAACGCTCATCGCCGAGGCTTTCATCGACCCCGACGACATCATCATTACCGAGGGCCCCACCTATCTGGGGGCGCTGCAGGCCTTCTCCGCCTTCGAGCCCGATGTGCGCGCGATCCCCTTCGACGAGGACGGCATGCGCATGGATCTCCTGGAAGAGGAACTCAAGCGCATCGGCAAGGACAACCCGCGCCTGAAGTTCTGCTACACCATCCCGAATTTCCAGAACCCCGGCGGCGTCACCATGACGGCCGAGCGCCGGCGCCGCCTGCTCGAGCTGGCCCATGAGTACAACTTCATGGTGGTGGAAGACGATCCTTACGGCCGTCTCCGCTACGACGGCGGCCACCAGGTGCCCCTGAAGGCCATGGACGATTCGGTCATTTACCTGGGCACGATTTCGAAGATGCTGGGGCCGGGGCTGCGCACGGGCTGGATTGCCGCGCCTGAGGCCGTGCTCGCCCGCATCAACCTGGTGAAGCAGGGTGCCGATTTGTGCGGCAGCGCCTTCGACCAGCTGGTCGTGCAGCACTACTTTGCCGATGTCGCCTGGCAGCGCACGCTGCAGAAGTTCATCGCGCTGTACAAGGAGCGCCGCGACGCCATGCTGGCGGCCCTCGACGAGTTCTTCCCGCCCGAGGCCACCTGGACGCATCCGGCCGGCGGCATGTTTCTCTGGATTACGCTGCCGGACTATATGGATACCGATTCGATGCTTGCCGAAGCGCTGGAGTCGGGCGTAACCTATGTGCCGGGGAATTCGTTCTTCCCCGATGGCAAAACCGGGCGCAACTCCATGCGCGTGAACTTCAGCTTCGAGACGCCCGAATCCATCACCGAGGCCATCCGACGCCTGGCGAAGGTGATCGAGGAGCGCCTCGAACTCTACCGCGTGTTCATTGAGGCCGGCGCGCTGCCCGGCTACGACAGAAAGGATGCAGCCATGGACGAGAATGCCACTTCTTGGAAGGACGTCATCGTCGATTCCGAGCAGAACGAGGAAGCGGTCATGCAGGCCCGCGAAGGCGATGCCGAGCAGATCGAGATCGCCGAGGAGAAGGTGACCGAGGCGCAGGAAGCCGCGGCAGAATAAAGGCCGCCCCCGAGGAGTTTCAACAACAAAGGAGACGTGTATGAAAGTTGCAGTGCTCATGGGAGGCAAGTCCTTCGAGCGCGAGGTGTCGCTGGCCTCCGGCAAGGTGGTGTGCGAGGCGCTGGAAGAGGCCGGCCACAAGGTGGTGCCCCTGGACACCAACGCCGATCTGGTTCCCACGCTGCGCAGCGAGCGGCCCGATGTGGTGTACAACGCCCTGCACGGCAAGCACGGCGAGGACGGCACCATCCAAAGCCTGCTGGAGTTCCTCGGCATCCCGTTCGTGGGCTCGCCGGCGAGCGTCTGCCATCGCGCTTGGAACAAGGACGCCCTGCACTCGTCGCTGGCGAAGTACCGCGACCTGACTGGCGAGGAGGGCTGCGCGTCCTGGCCCCAGGGTGTCTACCTGGCGCGCGATGCTTTCAAGGGCATGGGTGCGGCCACGGCGCTCGATATGGTGGCCGACCGCGTCATCGGCGGGTATCCAGTCTGCGTGAAGCCGGCCCACGGCGGCAGCGCCCTGGGCGTGCACAAGGTGAAAAGCCAGGAGGAGCTGGGCGAGGCGGTGCTCGATGCGCTGTCCTACGACGAGGCCGTGAACATCGAGCAGTGGGTCGATGGCGTGGAGCTTTCCGTGTCCATCCTCGGCACCGGCTGGGACGCCCACGCGCTGCCGCCGGTAGAGATTGTGGCTCGCGAGGGCTTTTACGACGCGGCGGCCCGCATGGCCGACGACGCTGTGGAGTTCTTCTGCCCCGTGCGCGACGAGTCGCTTTCCCCCAACGCGGCCGATGCCCAGGCAATCCGCGCGGAAATCGAGCGGGCGGCGCTGGAAGTCTACCGCGCCTACAGCGTGCGCGATCTCGGGCGCGTCGACCTCATCTGGGACGGCGGCGCGGCCCGCTGCTTCGAGGTGGACGTGTCCCCGGGCATGACCGAGCGCTCCCTGTTCCCCATGGCCTGCGCGGCGGCGGGGCTGTCGCTGCCCGCGGTGCTCGACACGCTCGTGAACGAGGCCTACGCCCGCGGTGCCTGTTTCTAGGTTCGCACGGACTGAGGTTTTCTCTGAGAGATTTCCTCATCTATGACGAATTACAACTTGTTTACCGTAAGGTGAGCAATGAGCAGCGAGAGCCCCCGCGCGGGGCTCTCCGCCTATAATGGGCGAACCTGATACTCTGTCGATAAAGGAGGCAGTTATGGCCAACAAATTCGGAATGTTCCTCATCGGTGGCGTCGTTGGCGCCGTTGCAGCTCTGCTGGCCGCGCCCCGTTCTGGCGCCGAGACGCGCGCCATGGTGGCTGACAAAGCCGGCGAGTTCGCGGGCAACGCCCAGCAGTGGGGCGATTCCGCCGCCGCCGGGGCCCAGCACATCTACCAGGAAGCGGCCACCAAGGGTGCCGAGGTCGTGAACAACGTGACGGCCCGTGGCCAGGAGATCGCCTCCGAGGCCGCCGCTCGCGGGGCCGATGTGGCCGCCACCATCCAGGAGGCCGCCAGCAACATCTCCCCGACGATCAACGAGAAGGGCGACGAGCTGCGCGACAAGATCGAAGCCGCCCGTCAGCGCATTGCCGATCAGGTGGCCAAGAACGCCGATGCCGACGCCGACGCCGCCGAGATCGTCAAGGACGTCGCCGAGACGGCCAAGGAAGCCGCCAAGGATGCCGCCGCCACGGCCGAGGAAGGCGCCAAGGAGACGGCCGCCGAGGTGAAGGAAGCCGCCGGCGAGGTGGCGAAGGCCGCCGAGGGCAAGAAGGACGAGAAGTAAATCATGGCCAAGCGATACGGCACCACGGGCGAGATCGTTGGAAAGCGCGTGCTTCTCGACAAGAGCACGCCGAAGAAACCTGAGGCGGTAAAGCGGCTCGGGAAGGTGCGCCACTGCGTGTTCCACCCCACCCAGCGCCGCTTTGTCGGCTTCATCGTGAAACGCCCCGACTTGCTGTGGATGTTCCGCCGCAAGGACGTGTTCGTGGCCTATAACGGCTACGACGTGGTGGACGGCCGTATCGTGGTGTCCCAGGCCCCCGAAGCCACGGGCAAAGGCGCCTGCAAGGCCATGGGCGTGAACTACGATGACTGCGTGCTGTGGGCGGGGCTGCCCGTCATAGGCGAGGACGGCACCGTGTACGGCACGGTGGGCGACGTGTCCTTCGATCCGAAGACCGGCGAGGTGCGCTCGCTCACGGTGACCCAGGGGGCCACGGCCAACGCGCTGCTCGGCGTTCGCGAGATCCCCGGGCACCTCATCCGCGGCTTCAAGCGCGGCATCGGCACGGCGCTTTCCGTGAACGGGCAGGACGAGGGGGAAGAGCCGATTTTGGGCGCCATCCTCGTGTCCGACGAGGTGGCCGAGCTTGCCGTCGAGGGTGGCCTGGCCGCGAAGGCCGGCGAGGCCACGGCCGTGGTGGCCGACCGCGCCCGCGAGACCGTAGAGGCCGTGAAGCCGGCCGTGTCCACTGCCACCAAGGCTGCGGGCAAAGCTGTGAACAAGGGGGCCTACGCCACGGGCCGCCAGATCAAGCGCGCCAGCGGCATGTTCTCCGCCTTCAAGGAGGAGTACGACAAGGCTCGCAAGGAAGACGACTAGGCCGCGCGCTGTGGGCGGGCGCTGGGCGCCGACGTTTTGGGCGCCGAGGCGCCGACCTGCGCGCCGCGGGCCTGCGGCTTACGATTTCGTCACTAAGGTAAAGAGTTCCTGAAAGCCGCCCCCGTCGTGGGGCGGCTGCATTAGACTGGAAGCCATGGAAAAGCACCCGAACAACCACCACCATTCCGAACGGCTCGAGAAGCTCGAGGCGAAGGCCCACGAGGAGAAGTCGGTCGCCGGGCATCCGATGCCTGCGGCGGACATCTTCGAGTTCGTGGGGCTCATCGCGTTCTTCGTCATCATGATCGTGGTGGTCGTGCTCGTCTGGCCCATGATCCACGAGCTGTTCGAGCCCGGCGGTGTCGACCGCGTCACCTCCGACATCCGCAACGCCGGCCCCTGGGGCTTCCTCATTCTGCTGGCAATCCAGTTCCTTCAGATCGTCGTGGCCTTCATCCCTGGCGAGGTAGTCCAGGTGGCCGCCGGTATGATTTACGGGCCTTGGGTGGGCGCGCTCATCATCTGGCTCGGCTGCATTATCTCGAGCTCGTTCATCTTCGTGCTGGTGCACAAGTTGGGCGCCCCGTTCGTCCAGGCCATGGTGCCCGAGAAGTACATGGGCAAGTTCCGCGATTGGGAGACCTCCGACAAGTTCAACGTCATCGTGTTCATCCTGTTCCTCATTCCGGGGCTGCCCAAGGACGTGTTCACCTACATCACGCCGCTCACGCACATGTCCATGAAGAACTTCGTGCTCATCTCGAACTTCGCCCGCATTCCCGGCATCGTGCTTTCCACCTACGCGGCAGCGGGGCTTGTGTCGGGCAATATCGTGGAATCGGTCATCATCTTCGCCGTGACCGCCGCTGTGGCCATCGTGGCGCTTGTCGTATACGGACGCGTGACCAAAAAGTCGAACGGCTCCGAGAAGTAATCCGTGCCGCGCCGCCTCCGTGCCAGCGCTTGGGCGCAACGAGAGGTTCTGCGCCTACTTTCTTTGTGAAAGAAGGCGCGGTCAGGCTTTGTTTCTGTACAATAAGCGCGTTATTGCAACGACTCTAACGACTCTCTAGGAGGAAACCCATGCCGAAGATCACCCGGGAAGAGGTGCGCGTTCCCGCCGACGTCATGCCCGAGGCCCGTGACGAGTACATCACCAACTACCTGAAGGCCACGCGCGAGACCGGCCGTCTCATGCTGTTCGCCTGCGATCAGAAGATCGAGCACCTGAACAAGGACTTCTACGGCGAGGGCATCGACATCGCCGATCTCGATCCGGAGCATCTGTTCAAGATCGGCTCCGAGGGCGTGTGCGGCGTGCTCGCCGGCCAGCGCGGGCTGGTGGCCCAGTACGCGGCCGACTACCCGGAGATCAACTACCTCATCAAGATGAACTCCAAGACCAACCTCGTCGGCACCAAGCAGGAGGATCCCTACTCCCCGCAGCTGTACGATTTGGACGCCGTGCTGGCCATGAAGGAGGCCGGCGTGAACATCGTGGGCCTCGGCTACACGATCTACCTCGGCTCCGAGTACGAGGCCACCATGATGGCCGAGGCGGGCGAGCTCATCGCCCAGGCCCATGCCAACGGCCTCATCGTCGTGCTGTGGATCTACCCTCGCGGCAAGGCCGTGACCGCCGAGAAGGATCCCGACCTCATCGCCGGTGCCGCCGGCGTGGCTCTCTGCCTTGGCGCCGACTTCGTGAAGGTGAACCCGCCGAAGCCCGAGGACGGCCGCACTCCGGCCGAGGCCCTGAAGGTGGCCTCCACCGCCGCCGGCCGCACGGGCCTCGTGTGCGCGGGTGGCTCCACTGTGGATGCCGAGACCTTCCTCACCCAGCTGTATGACCAGATTCACGTGGGCGGTGCCGACGGTAACGCCACGGGTCGCAACATTCACCAGCGCTCCCTGGACGAGGCGGTGCGCCTGACCAAGGCCATCTCCGCCATCACCTTGGCCGACTGGGCCGTCGCCGACGCCCTGGCCGTGTTCAACGGCGAGAAGGACTTCACCCTGGCCGACATCTAGTCCGGTCTCGGAGCTTGTTGGCGGCATCGCGCCCAGAGCGTCCGCCAACCTCGCGTTCGATCCCGTAGGGGGCGACCTCGGTCGCCCCTTTTTTTGTCGCGCGGCATTGTGCCGCTTGCGGAGGGCTGACCAAGGTCAGCCCCTACGGAAATTGCTCCCTGCGAATATCGCTTCTTGAGAATACCATGGAAAGAAAGCCACTATGAGCACACTGGACCCATTAGCCTTGAAGGTTACCCGGCCTTACCAGGAGGACGATCTGCCGGCGATGGCGGAGATCTGGAACGAGATCGTAGAAGCGGGCAATGCCTTCCCGCAGACCGAGCCGCTGACGTTGGAAGAGGCGCGGATCTTCTTCGCCGAGCAGTCCCATACGGCCGTGGCTACGGTAGGTGGGCGCATTCGCGGGCTGTACATTCTGCATCCCAACAACATCGGGCGCTGCGGGCACGTTGCGAACGCGAGCTTCGCTGTGGCGGGGGCCAGCCGCGGCGAGGGCATTGGGCGCCTGCTCGTGGAGGACTGTCTGCGCCAAGCGGCCGCATGCGGCTTCCGCGGCCTGCAATTCAACGCCGTGGTTGCCAGCAACAAGCGGGCGCGAGCGCTCTACGAGAGCCTCGGGTTCGCGCGCATCGGCATGATTCCCGGCGGCTTCCGCAACAAAGACGACGTTTACGAGGATATGTACATCTACTATCACCCGACGGAGTAGGTCTTCGACTCAAGCATGCAGAACGGCCCCGTGGGGACGGGGCCGTTGGTTTTCGATGGTGCCCGAGGCGGGATTTGAACCCGCACACCTTTCGGCAACGGTTTTTGAGACCGTCGTGTCTGCCGTTCCACCACTCGGGCTCAGGGGCACCAGTGCAGTATAGCGGAAGGGCTCGCCAACGTCGAGGTGAAATCGGCGACGCTTAGGGAATTCCCCGAACTACGTCACGCCGCTATGCCAAGCTGCTACGCCAAACCCGCCCACATCATGATCTTGGGCACGTAGCCCATGATGAAGATGATGATAATGAGCGCGGGCAGCCCGAAGGTGAGCCAGCCGCGGGCCCAGCGCGGGAACTTCATGCCCGTGCCCGCATCGGCCTCGGCAAGGAAGTTGTCCCAGCCCCAGCCTTTGCGCGACACGCAGAACACCACGTACAGCAGACTGCCCAAGGGCAGCAGGTTGTTCGACACGATGAAGTCCTCGATGGATTGAATGTCGCCGATGCCCGGAATGGTGATGCCGGCAAGCACGTTGAAACCCAGGGCACAGGGCAGGCTCAGCACGGTGACGAGCACGGCGGTGCGGGCCAAGGCGCGCTTGCGGTCGAGATCCCACTTCTCCATGGTGAAGGTGATGAGGTTCTCGAAGACGGCGATGATGGTGGAGAGCGCCGCGAAGCTCATGAACACGAAGAACAGCGTGCCCCACAGCTGCCCCAAAGGCATCTGGTTGAACACGTTGGGCAGGGTGACGAACACGAGCGAGGGGCCCTGGTCGGGGGCGACGGCGAAAGCGAAGCAGGCGGGGAAGATGATGAGGCCCGCGAGGATGGCCACGGCGGTGTCCAGGCCGCAGATGCGCAGGGCCTCGCCCGTGAGCGAGTTCTGCTTGCCGATACGGCTGCCGAAGACCTCCATGGCCGAGATGCCGAGCGACAGCGTGAAGAACGCCTGGCCCATGGCGGCGTACACGGCGTCCCCGAAGCCGGACAGGCCGCCGGCGAACATCTTGCCGAAGTCGGGAACCAGATAGAATTCCAGACCCTCGGCGGCGCCGGGCAGCGTGACGGAGCGCACCACGAGCAGCGCCATGACGCCGAGCAGGGCGATCATCATCACTTTCGTGATACGCTCGACGCCCTTCTGCAGGCCCAAGCTGCAGACGAAGAAGCCGATGACGACGACGGCGAGCATCCAGCCCACCATCTCGGAGGGGTTGGCGAGCATGGTGCCGAAGACGCCGGCGACGCCGTCGGGGTCAAGGCCGTCGAAGGTGCCCGTGGCCATTTTCGCCATGTAGGCGAGCATCCAGCCGCAGACCGTGGTGTAGAACATCATGAGCAGCATGCAACCGATGTAGGCCCACCAGGAGAACCAGTGCCAGCGCCGCGAGGGCTGCAGGATATCGAAGGCTTGGGCGGCCGAACGCTGGGAGGCGCGGCCGACGGCGAACTCCATGACCATGACGGGCAGGCCCAAAATGACGAGGAAGATGAGATACATCAGGATGAAGGCCGCGCCGCCGTATTCGCCGGCGATGTAGGGGAAGCGCCACACGTTGCCCAGGCCGATGGCGCAGCCGGCCGAGATGAGGATGAAGCCGAGGCGGCTGGCGAAGTGCTCGCGGGGCGCGGCGACCGAAGTAGGGGCGTCGACGTTGTTGCCCGAGGCGCGGACTGGGGAAGCGGAGGGGGTGTCGGTGGTCATGGGAACCTTCCTGGTGCAGGATTCCAGATGCTTTTGCATTGGACTCCCGAGCGTTTTGAATGAAATTGCAGCGTCATTGTAGCGGAAGATAAGTGGAAAGGTCATGGTGGCGCGAGGCTGCTTTGGCAACGGCTCCGTGTCTGGTGGGGGAGGCGGCCGTGCGCGGCGCGGCGGTATCCCATAATGCAGTCATGAACGATGTGCTCACATATCTGCAAACCCAGCTGGCTACTTTCGATGAAGTGCCTTTCAATGCCGTGGATTCGGCGTTGCTCGCGCAGTTCTGCATGGCACGGGGCGAAGGCATCATGCCCCAGGTGTACCGTGCGCAGGTTTCGGGAGAGGCTGCGTTCCCGAAGGTGCGTGCGGGCCATGGGGCTTTAAGCGAGCTGCGCGGTCTGCTCGGCCGCCTGCGGGGGCGTGCGGGCGAACGTGCAGGTGAACGCGCAGGCCTGCGGGCCGCGAAGGAGGGCGCGGACGCTCGAGCCGACGATCCGCTGGTCGGCCCCCAGGGTCTTGGCGCTGCGGGGACGAAAGCGGCGAGTATGGAGAAGGTCGCGGAGCTTTCTCCGGCGGCGAGGCGGGACCGAGCCGAAATGACCCAGGATGCGACGGCGCCGCTGGATCCCGTGCGGTTCGCCGACCTTATGCGGGCCGAGCTGTTCCCTACGATGTTCTCCGGCATGCACGCGGCGCAGATGAAGCAGCAGCTGTTCTGGATGGCTGCCAGCCCGCGCTTCCGCGATCTGCTCATCTACGATCACGCAGCTGCGTTCGATGAGGCGCGCGACTTGCAGTTCGCCGCCACGACCTACGTGTGCCCCGGGCACTTCGCTTACGTGGGCTTTCGCGGCACCGATACGACGCTCACCGGGTGGCGCGAGGACTTCAACATGGCCTATCGGGCGCCGGTCGAGGCCCAGGTGCTGGCGGCCCGCTATCTGGCGGCAGTGGCCGCCGATTCGCGTCTTCCCGAGACGCTCCTGGTGGGCGGCCATTCCAAGGGCGGCAACCTGGCCGAGTACGCGGCGCTCACGGCGGCGCCGGAGGTGCAGCAGCGCATCGCGCGCCTGTACAACCACGATGGTCCCGGGTTCAAAGCCGGTTTGTTCACGGCGGCTGACTACGAGCCGCTTGCGGGCCGCATGACCAAGCAGGTGCCGGCCGATTCCATGGTGGGCATCCTCATGGGATCCTTCATGCCCGTGGAGGTGGTGCAGGCCACCGGGCGCGGCTTCGAGCAGCATTCGGTGTTCCGGTGGGTCGTAGAAGGCGCGGACGGCGAGGCGGGTCGAAGCAATGCGGAAGGTGCGCGCGATACGGGCGAGGTGCGGGATGCAGAGACTGCGCGAAACGTGAGCGGAGCGTTGAAGGCCTTCGCCACGCTCCCCGAGCTTCCCGAGCGCACGCAGCGTCGCGCTGAGGCGCTGGCTCGCTGGCTCGCCTCCCTGGACGGCAGCGAGTGCGAGGCTATGGTGAACGCGCTGTTCGCCGCTTTGAAGGCGGCCGGCATCACCGATGCCTCCCAACTCTTCGAGGGCGGCCGCGAGTGGGCGATTTTGCGCGACGGCGTGATGGGAGCGCCTGCGGAGGATCGCACGATCATGTTGAATGCCCTGCGCGGCCTCACCCGCGCCTTCAGCGACGTTACTGCCGAGCGCAACAGCGCCCGTCGCGATGCCCAGCGTAAGGCCAAGGCCGAGTGATGCTAAATCCAGTGCACGCGCGTCTCGTCGTAGCGCGTGGGGCCTTTGGGCTCCGGTTTGTGCTCGGGATGGCCCACGGCGATGAGCGCGAAGGGCGTAACGCCGCGCGGGCTTCCCAGAGCCACATCAACAGCGGCCATGCGATCCTTCTCCGGCGCGATGCCGAGCCACACGGCGCTTAGGCCCAGGTTGGCGGCCTCGATGAGGATGTTCTCCACGGAAGCGCTCATGTCGTAGGAGGCGTCTTGCGGCGCGCGCAGGCCCTCGGTGCGCTGGCGCGCCACAATGACGCAGGGGGCGAGTTTGGCCGGCGTGCCGTAGGGGCTTGAAGCGGCCAGAGCCAGACGCGTGGTCTCGTCCCGCGCGATGTAGAATTCCCAGGGCTGCTGGTTCACGGCGGAGGGGGCGGCCATAGCGGCACGCATCAGCTTCTCGATATCTCGGATGTCCACCGGCTCGTCGGTGTACTGACGGACGCTGCTGCGCAGGTAAATGGCATTCATAGGGCTTGGCCTCGATCCTGAACGTGCGGCGCAAGGCCTCGCGCCAACGGCGAGCCCCAGAGCCTCAAGGGACGAGCGGAAATGGGCATGAGGGTGGGTGCCGCTTCCCGCGATTGCCTTCACCTTAGCAAGCTGGTTTCGTTGCCAGGGTGTGAACCGTTCCTTATTACGGTTCCGCCAACCCGCCGCAATAAAACCGACAAGAAGCCGGTGCCCTACAGGTCGCGCTGGTAGAGGTCCTCGTAGGTCTCGCGGCGGGTGACCACGCGCGATGCGCCGTCGCGCACGAACACCACGGCCGGGCGGGGCTGTCCGTTGTAGTTGCTGGCCATGGTCATGTTGTAGGCACCGGTGCCGAACACGCACACGATGTCGCCGAGGTCGGCCTTCTGCAGGGGCATGTCGATGACCACGGCGTCGCCGCTCTCGCAGTGCTTGCCGCACAGCGTGACGATTTCCTCGCGGGGTTGCCCGGCTTTGTTGGCGATGGTGGGCTCGTAGTCGGCGTGATAGAGCGCCGTGCGGATATTGTCGGACATGCCGCCGTCGATGGCCACGTACTTGCGGATGCCCGGCAGCGTCTTCAAGATGCCCACGGTGTACAGCGTGACGCCGGCCGGGGCCACCAGCGAGCGGCCCGGCTCCACCAGAAGGCGCGGCAACGGCAGGTTGTGCAGCGCGCACAAATCGCGCACCGCCGAGCAGGTGACCTCGGCGAAGTCGTCGATGGAAGAGGGCTGATGCTCGGCCAAATACGCGATGCCCAAGCCGCCGCCCAAGTCCAGCTCGGTGATCTCGTGGCCGTAGGTGTCGCGGATGCGGGCCATGAACTCCACCATGACCGCCGCCGCCTCGCGGAAGGAGTGCAGCGCGAAGATCTGCGAGCCGATGTGGCAGTGCAGGCCCGCAAGGCGCACGTTCTCGGCGGCCAGCACGTCGCCGACGCACTTGAAGGCGAAGTCCTCGCGCATGGTGAAGCCGAACTTCGAGTCCTCGCAGCCGGTGCGGATGTACTCGTGGGTGTCGGCCTCCACGCCGGGGGTGATGCGCATGTACACGTCCTGCACCACGCCGAGGCGCCCGGCGATCTCGTTCACGCGGGCCAGCTCGATGCGGGAATCAAGCACGATGCGCCCCACGCCGGCGGAGATGGCCTCTTCCAGTTCGCGGGGTGTCTTGTTGTTGCCGTGGACGAACACGCGCTCCATGGGGAAGTCTACCGAGCGAGCGCAGGCCAGCTCGCCGCCGCCAGACACATCCAGGCACAGCCCCTCGGCCTCGGCGATGCGCGCCACTTCCTTGTTCAGGAACGCCTTCGACGCGTAAATGATGTCGGAGTTCTCGTAGCGGCTGCGGAAGGCCTCGCGGTAGGCCTCCATGCGGTGGCGCAGGTCGGCCTCGTCGAACACGTAGAGCGCGGTGCCCTCCTTGCGAGCCAGCTCCACCATGTCGACGCCGCCGATGAACAGGTGGTCGTCGCGCACCTCGGCGGTCTCGGGCAGCACGGCGCCCAGCTCCATAGTGGTGCGCATATCGGGCTTCTTCGTCAGGTCTGAGGCGGGCAGGGACATTTCCGCGTCCTTTCTCGGCGTGTCACGGCGCCGCGTTGCAGCAGCGCAGGTCTCTCATGATCTGGCGCCTATGGTAACAAGGCTCTGTTTCAAGTGCTTAAAATCGGCGGCCTTCCGTGTGATATTTCGGAACGAATGGCGGCGTGCGGTCGAGGTGCCAGCTCCTGTGGTATATTCTCGGCAGCAAATAATGTCGAGCGAAATGCTCTACTTTGGAATGCCCCGAACGAAAGGACGCGAAATGGCGAAGACCGAACCTTCTATCGATCAGTGGCTGCGCGAGGCTAAGGCCGATCCGGCGGCGGCCCAGTGCGGCATGTTCCTCACCCACAACGGCGTGGTGCGTATCACCCCGAAGGCCCAGGTGCGCGAAGGGGTAGAAGGCTTGGGCAAGGTGGTGGCCGTCGAGTTCTCCTATGATGCGGAGGGCCTGGCCGCCGCCGAGGCCGAGGCGCTCACTTGGCCCGGCGTCTACTATGTGCGTACCTGGCTGAACGAGGGGCGCTGTAGCGTGGGCGATTCGCTCATGTACGTGCTCATCGGTGCCGACATCCGACCCAACTGCATCGACGCACTGCAAAAGCTCGTGGGCCACATTAAGAACGAGCTCGTGGTGGAGAAGGAGATTTTCGAATAGAAGCCTTTGGCAGAGCGGGGAGAGGGCGGTTTCCCAGCCCGCTGCGCGCTTTATCCCCCTGCGAACGCGGCAAAAGAAACAGCGAAAGGAACGCACATGAGTCGGTACCATCCCGACACCACTGCTGCTGAAGTGGAAGCTGTTTCTTAACGGCCGCGTTCTCCGGGGGCGCGCAGAGGTCTGGGAAACCGCCCTCTCCCCGCTCTGATGTACGACTTCCGTAGCTGTCCCTGTATAATCGTTCGATCACAGAGAACTTTCGCGCTCGGGAGAGGACGTAACATGGCAGTGAAAATCGGCTTGGTGGGCACCGGCACCGTCGGCGGCGGGTGCATCGACATCATCCAGAAGCACAAGGACGACTTCCTGCGTCACTTCGGTGTGGATATCGAGCTGGCGCGCGTGTGCTCGCTGTCGTCGGCCGAGGCCGAGGCCCACGGGGTCGGCCACCTGTTCACCGACAACTTCAACAACATCATCAACGATCCCGAGATCGATATCGTGGTGGAGCTCATCGGCGGCACCACCATCGCGCGCACGGTCGTATTGAACGCGCTCGCTGCCGGTAAGAATGTGGTCACAGCCAACAAGGCGCTCATGGCCACCCATGGCAAGGAGGTCATGGAAGCTGCCGAGGCCGCCGGCAAGGAACTGGCCTTCGAGGCGTCCGTGGGCGGCGGCATTCCCATCATCGATCCGCTGAAGCACTCGCTCATCGCCAACGAGATCACCTCGGTCATGGGCATTGTGAACGGCACCACCAACTACATGCTCACCCGCATGGCCGACAACGGCCTGTCCTACGAGGATGCCCTGCATGAGGCGCAGCAGAAGGGCTTCGCCGAGGCCGACCCCACGGCGGACGTGGGCGGGTTCGACGCGGCGGCGAAGATCGCCATCTTGGCTTCCATCGCCTTCAACTCGCGCGTGACCTTGGACGATGTCTTTACCGACGGCATCACGAATATCTCGCCGGTGGATATCGAGGCTGCTCGCGACATGGGCTACGTCATCAAGCTTCTGGCCATCGCCCATCGCCGCGAGGATGGGGTCGATGTACGCGTGCATCCCACCATGATCCCGACGAACCACCAGCTGGCCACCGTGAACGGCGTGTTCAACGCCATTTACGTGGTGGGCGACTTTGTGGGCGAGACCATGTTCTTCGGCGAGGGCGCCGGCGCGGGTGCCGCGGCTAGTGCCGTCATGGGCGACGTGCTGGAAGTGGCGCGCCACATTCAGCAGGGCGTGGCTCCCATTGTGGGCTGCACCTGCACCGACGACCTGCCCATCCTGCCCATGGACGAGCTGGTCATGCGCTATTACCTGCGTTTCTCGGTGACCGACCGTCCGGGCGTTCTGGAAACCATGGCCGGCGTGTTCGCGCGCCACAACATCTCGGTGAAGTCTATCGTGCAGCGCGGCCGTTCCGGTGCCGAGCGCGTCGACCAGGTAGTGGTCACCCACCGCTGCCGCGAGCGCGACATCCGCGAGGCTCTGGAAGAGGCCCTGGCCCTGGACAACGTGGTGCTGGACACGCCTTCCGTCATCCGCGTAGAAGAGTAATCTGTTCCGTGCGGCCTGACAGCCGCACGGACCACTCGACGCTGCGAGGCTCTGGCGCATTTCATATTCACCCTTGTTTTGGGCTCGGCGTTGGCGAAGCCAACTTGGCCCAAAGGCGGGCGAATCTGAAACGCGTCAGAGCCTCTCGCTGACTTTGCCTAGAATGTGAGGTTGTGAAATGAATGACATCGGAGTTATTTTCGATTGCGATGGGACGCTGGTGGATTCCATGGGAGCGTGGCATGAGGTGGATCGCACGCTGGCGGCCGAGGCCGGCATCACGCTGACCGAGGCCGACGCCGAAGCCATCACCACCATGTCGCTGCCCGAGGCCAGCGCCTATTTACATGAGCAATGCGGTCTCGGCGAGAGCAACGAGGCGGTGCTCGAGATGATCTTCGACCGCATGCGCGCCTTCTACGCCAACGAAGTGGAGGCTCGTCCGGGCGCGCTGGCCTTCGTGCAGGCCCTGCACGAGCGCGGCGTGCCTATGGCGGTAGCCTCCTCCACGCCGGCCGATATGCTGGCCACCTGCGTGGAACGCTGCGGGTTCGCCCCCTACATGAAGACCGTCGTGTCTGTAGACGACCTGCAGACGAGCAAACGCGAACCGGCTGTTTACGACCACGCCCGCAGCTTCCTCGGCACTGATCGCGCCCACACCTGGGCTTTCGAAGATGCCGCCTACGCCCTGGACACCCTGTGCGCGGCCGGCTACCGCACTGGCGCCATCTACGACAACGACATCTCCGGCACCCGCGACCAGCTCTTCGAGCGCGCCGACTTCCTCATCGCCTCATGGGAGGATCTCGACCCCGACATCTTTCTCGCCAAGGCCGGCGCTTAAACGACAAAACCGTAAGATACGCGCAACGGCAGCGTAAGTGGATGCTGCCATGATGGAACCATCGAAATTGGGGGATGCGGAACCGCCGAAAGGCTCAATTGGGAGCACATCGCCCAGCCCGCGTCCCGCCCGAGCGAAAGGAGCCTATCATGATCACCACGCTCTGCGCCATCGCCCTGCTCGCCGTTGCCGTGTTCGTCCTCGCCGGCTGCATTGCCACCGCGGCCCTATAAAACGGTTCACCTTTCGGCCCACGGCGAACCTCGCGCGTCGGAGGATGGTCCCTCTGACGCGCGAGTCCGTCTTACGTGGAGCGGAGACGTGAGCGTGAGAAAGCTCTTTCTAGAGGCCGAATTCCTCGAATCGCGCACGGCGAGCGGCGGCATCGGTTGCAACGAGTGCTACCTCTTCCGAGCGACCCGATTCGATCAGCGCCGTCACCAACGCGCCAAGACGCGCTTCTCCCTCTTCAAGACCTTCAGCCCGTCCCTCGCTTTCCGTTGTCTCGACGGCGATGTGCTCTAGTTTCTCGAGATCTTCCTGAAGCATGCGCCTTTGCTCCTCAAGCACGCGCTGTTGCTCCTCAAGCGTGCGCCTTTGCTCCTCGACCATGCGCCTTCGGGCCTCGAGGTCTTCCCGGTCTTCCTCGAGCATGCGTCTTAGAGTCTCGAGGTCTTCCCGGTCTTCCTCGAGCATGCGTCTCTGGATCTCCATGTCTTCCTCGAATGTCAGCAAGGCCATCTTCTCCTTTCTCCACGCTTCGTCGCCGTTCGCTGCCCTTACGGCGGCGGCTAGTTTCGTGGCGAACCGATCGTCGCCCGCTTCTCCGGTAGCAATATAGTGTAGCAGGTTTCGCAGGCGTCCCGGAGGGAGCCTGTCCCAGGCAGGGGCAGCCAAGACGATCCAGGTGAACCCATGGTCCGTTTTCACGCTCGTATTCTCCTGGCACTTTACGTTTAGCGTGTATACCGGCAGCCCCGCATTGAAGGGATCGTGCAGGCAGATGAAAACGATGTAGCAGGGAGGGAGGTTTCCGTAGTGCTCGCCACGGCGTAGTGCCAAGGTGTCCATGGCGCCCTGATAGAAGCGCAAGCGGCGACCGAGTTTAGCCCGCTTGACTGTTTGCATCTCGATGTTGCAAACCTCGTTCTCGGTTTTTACGTAGGCGTCGAGACGCACGCCGTGGTTGGTGAGCGTCGGACGGATATCGTTCTCGGCGATGATGTACTCAATGTTCGACACTGGTGCATTGAGGACTACTTCAAGCAGCTCGCGGCAAAGCTCCTCGTTCGTCATCAGAAGATCGAACATGGGCCAATCGCTGAACTCGAGTTCGTTTTCCTTCATGGGCTTCTCCTCAAATCGATGGAAGGGGGAGGGCCACTTTATTCGATCACGACCGCATAAATGACGCGGGAATGTCTCGTTTTGCTCCTCGCGCCGACCGCACTTGCGTCGCAAGGCCAGCTCAGCGCCCCTTTGTTAAGCATCGTTGCTTGCGCATGCGGAGCTTTCTTGTTACGGTGAAGCGGTGAGAACGTTTCCGAGAAGGGCTGACGCCATGCTGAAGGACACCATCAAGAAGCTGCGCACTGAGCAGGGATTGAGCCAGGATGAGTTGGCCGAGCGCGTCCACGTAGTGCGCCAGACCGTCTCGAAGTGGGAGCGTGGCACCTCGGTTCCCGACGCCGATTCGCTCGTGGCCCTGGCCCGTGCCCTCGGAGTGAGCGCCGCTGAACTGCTGGGGGAGAGTGCGATGGTGGAGAAAAAGCCGGACGACCTTGCGTGGGAGACCTCTCTTCTTGATGAGCGCATTGCCAGTGAGTCGCAACGGCTCGATCGCCTGGTGCGCGCCCTCAAATGGGCGCTCGTCGGCGCGGCGGTTATGGTGCTTGTCTTCGGTCTTTTTATCTGGCTGCCAAACCAGCAATTCTCCTACACGATATGGTGGGACAGCGTGACAGACGATCCGGATTACAATAAGATCATCTATCGCCTCGATGGCGAAGGGAAGTCGATACGGCTTTTCCTGGATCCAGAGGACTATGGGCGCGTTATTGGCTGTGCCGGGGAACCGGGCATGGCGGAGGCCATGAGCGCGGCGGAGCTCCTCAATGAGCCGGGAAGCTTGGATGCGCTCTCTGAGCGAGCGAATCAAGCTATAGAGGCGATGGGCGGTATCGTGCTTCGTCACGAGTTGTGGCTTCCCGCCGCCAGTCGCGAAGACGATGATCCTACCAATGACGATGTGCCTTACTCAGTTTGCTTCTACGCCGATTCCGACGACCAAGATATCCCATGGCCATGATCTGGGCTTTTGCAGTTTCCGAAGTTGAAGGTGCATTGCGCTACAGACAACGGCACCCCGCGAAATCGTGACAGGCGCTGACGCCGTCGAATGAGGAATTGTAGCTGCGGGCTGGTGGTACCAGGTGCTGTCGAGGACAATGGGAAGGCTGAGGCTAGGTGCTCTGCTAGATGAGTTTCCAGGGGCTGGCCGAACGAGTCCCCGAGATTCGCTGATATACCGTTAATAATCTAGCTAAGACTCCGAGATCGTCTCTACGGAGGTGACGGTGCCGCCGTGGTCTTCTATGTAGGTGCAGACGGCTTCTTCGAATTCGCTGGCGCTGCCTGGGATGTTGTAGAACTGCTGGACGTCGACAGCGTCGGCTATGGTGGGGGAGCCGGTGTAACTGATGACCGCTGTGGGGTCGTAGGCGTCTAGGTCGATGACGAACTGGCTTGTCTGGCCGTTGAGCTCGTATTCTATGATAGTACGGTTGATCGCCGCTTCTTGGATCGCTATGGAACCCGAGAACTCCGGTATGGCGTAGAGGGCGACGGCCAGCACAAGGCCCTCCTTGTCGCCGATGATCTCATTCTCCTTTCAACCATAGCGATTGCCGCCCGATCAGGCAAGCAACTGAAACTAACACGGGGGTTTCTGTGCGATACTGTGGCACAGAGTGCGATAAGGTTCGGCCGTGGTCGCAGTTGCAGGCTCGGAAAGGAGCGATGGTGCTGGCGGATTGGTGGGACAGGGTTACCGGGCGCGCGGGGAAGCGCGAGGTGTTTCCTTCTCGGTTCGGAGAGGCGGCGGTGTATGCGATGCCGGCGGAGGACGGGTCGCTTGTGCGCATGCTGAATGTGGGCGGGGTGCTGCAGTCGGCGACCTATCTGGACGAGCGTTGGGCGACGTGCCCCTTTGCGTACCTGCGATCCTTCGACCACCTCTTCGAGGCGGCGCTTCCCGAGGCGCTGGATCCGCTGGTTGTAAACCGTGTGCTCATGCTTGGTGGCGCTGGGTTCGCCTATCCCAAGCAGCTGCTGCTGGAGCATCCGGGCGTTGCGCTGGACGTGGTGGAGATTGATCCGGCCATGGTGCAAATCGCCCGGGAGCGTTTCTTCCTTGATCGTCTGGAGATGCAGCTGGCCGCCGAGGGCCGCGCCGACGATCTGCGCATCTTCGTGGAAGACGGCGAGGCGTTCCTGCGGCGGTCGGACGGCGCCCCCTACGATGCCATCATCAACGACGTCTTCGTCGGGCGCGAGGCGGTACCGTTCTTCGTCAGTGACGAGGGTATCGCCTGCGCCCGCGCGCGCTTGACGCCGGGCGGCCTGCTCATGGCTAACTGCGTCGTGGAATACACCGGCGCCGCCATGTACCGCCTCTTCTCCCAGGTGGAGCGCTTGCGCGGTCACTTCGCCAACGTGTACGTCATCGACGCCTCCGACGACGAGTTCGGCGGCGCCGACAACTACCTTCTCATAGCCACCGACGGCTCCTACCCTTTCACAGGCGTCATCCCCTACGGGGATTAGGGGCAGCTGCACGATGATAGCCCGTCGATCAGGCGCTTCTCGTTCTCGGCGCGGCCCTCGACGATATAACGACGCAGGACGTCGGTGGCCCAGCGACGGAACTCAACGCCGCGCTGAGACTTCACGCGGTAGCCCACCGAGATGATGACGTCGAGGTTGTAGTATTCGACCTGCCGCTCTACCTCGCGATTCCCCTCTTTTTGAACTGTCGCAAATTTTGCGACAGTTGGTTTCGGTGAGTTCTCCAATTCTTCCTTAAGCGCGTTGGCGATATACTTGCCAATGGTTTTGACATCGCGATCGAACAGGAGAGACATCTGAGAGCGGTTGAGCCAGATCTCGTCCTTTCCGACGTCAACCGCGACATCTAATCTCACCTCCCCATCGGAGGATTCGAAAAGGACGATGTTCGATGTGCTAGCTGCTTCAGACATGCTCAAGTCTCCTTCCTACGTAAAAATGGATAGAAGACGCTCAGCAAATAGGCGAGAACCGCGCGAAACATGCTGCAAGAAAGAGCGTTGCTATCAAGATAGCACAAACATCACAGCGCGGCTTCCACAAAGTCAGGAATTGAACAATACCAGCGCGTGCTGTCCCTAGTAAGAATCGCTTCTTAGCTCTCGAGGCGGCAGGCGAGGTCGGCGCGGCGGTTGATGCCGAGCTTTCGATAGAGGTTGCGCACGTGGGTTTTCACGGTGTTGGGAGAGACGACGAGCTCCTCGGCGATTTGCGGTGCCGTGCGCCCTTCAACGAGGAGGCGCAGCACATCCTCTTCGCGGCGGGTGAGGTCGTAGGTGCGGGCGGCCTTGGCGCAGAGGGCTTCGATATCAGGCTCTTGCGGCACCTCCGGGTCGGCCAGCTGCGAGTCAGCGTAGCCGCTTTTCGCCAGTTGCAAACGCTCTGCTTCGCGCTTCATGGCGGCTTCGCGCCAGTAACGACTTAGGAAAAAGGAGGCCAGTGCGGTTGCTGCCAGCAGCGCCGCTGAGGCGATCGCGGCCGTTTTGGATGCCTGAAATCCATCCAGTGCCGGCACGACAATGGAGAGCCCGATGCTCGCGACCGACCACAGTACCGCCAGCCGTGTGCTCACATCGTCGCTGCGTCGGCGAAAGCAAGCTTGCCCAACGGCCGCGCAGGCCGCGCCTACGCCGATTAGGGCGGAAAAGACGATAATGAAGCTGGCGAAGGGAATCACGGGTTCGGCTCCTTTTCCGATTGGATGCCTCTCACTTTATCTTATTGCAGGCGCTTGCCCTAGGGTGAAAAACCTCACCATTGCCCTTTGGCCTGATCCCGTGCTAGTTTGGACTCGGTAATCGAGCGAAAAGGAGCGAGCTATGGCCGAAGAGACGAGCTTGAAGGCGTCAGAGCCGAACCGGGCGATTCGCGTTGTTGTCGGCGTCGCGGTCATAGGGGTGCTTCTGGCGGCTCTCGGCTGGATGGTGCCGCATTTCATCGCCCAGCCCGCGCGCGCTACCTTAACCCAGGAGACGCCGACGGGGATGTCCTCGGGCTACGCTCCCCATTGGAAGGCCGAGGAGATTGTGGAAGTGCCTTTTGGCGAGACCGTCGTGCTGGATGACTTGGACTGGGGAATGAAATACGACCTTGAGGCAAGCCCCTACCTGCAGGAGGACTGGGATTCCATGACCGATGCCGAGAGAAAGGCCTCGATGGAAAGCGAGAGCTGGGATGAGGAGATCGCCCCGTTCTCGGCCCGCGTCGTCGATTGCGCCATGGTGTCTCCGGCGGCGTTTACGGAATGGTATCCGCTGTACGTCGAGACGAACCTCTCGGCAGGTTCGGGAATGCTGTTCGCCGACGAGGACGTTCGCATGGTGGTGGTCGATGTAGAGGTTGGCAATCTCGGCACCGAACCCGCGGCACCGCCGAACCCTGTGCTGCGGTGTGCCGCCTTCACGGGCGATAATGCGATGATGGATGCCGGGATGCTTCCAGACAATTATGCTCAAGCAGCGCTGTATCCTCTTGGTGGCGATGACTTCATAGTGGGTCTTGCCGGCGGGTATGACACGCTGATGCCGGGTGAGACGCGCGTAATCCGCTACGCCTTCGTCATTTACCGTAACAGCTTCGCCGAGCAGGACGGCATCGATAATGCCGATCTTTCGGCCATGGAAGTTGCGTATCTCGATTGCAGCCCGTGGCGCGTTATCGCCCTGAAGCTGGCGAACGCTCGCGATGCCGCCCAAGTGCACCCGCGCAACGCCTACACCGACGGGATCCTCGGGCGCTAGATTGGCGAGGCGCCTGCTCGACGTTCTTGTCCTGCGCGTTTCTTTGTAGCCCTTTTTCGCGGTTGAGGCGCTCTCTGGTTCGTGCTGCTTTTGTGGAAGGTGGGTGGGGCGTGCAACAAAACGGGCTTCTCAAACGTCTAGTAGATAGAGGGTCGGAGCAGAATGAGCGCGAGGAGGCTGACGTGCACAAGTTGAGCGACATTATGGCCGTTATGGGGCTGGCCGTCGTGTTCGTGGGCATTGCGATGTTCATCGCCTGCTGGGGGTAGGCCGCCGGCCGCTTGTTTCCCGTAACCGCTGCATAACGAGGGCTTATCGGGTTGGCAGACGTTGCGTCAGTTGGTCATGGTTTCACAGAGCGCCCCTTTACACTGGATGCCGAGACACGCGTTCAGGGAAAAGGAGGCCGGCCATGGGAGATGAAAAACGCCATGTAGATCACCTGGAAGAGGCCGCGCACAAGGCCGAGGCCGACCTGCGGGACGACCTTGAGAAGGCCGTGGAATTCGAGAAGGCCGACGTGGCTGAAACTCATCGCGAGTGGCACGACCAGCTACATAACGATCATGCCGAGCTGGTGGCCGACGTTGCTCGCGACAAAGAAGAGATCCGCGAGGCCTTAGACGACGCGCGCCACCCCGAGCGCATCGTGCATGCGGCCGAGGAAAAGCTCGCCCACGCCGCCGACGAGGCCCGCGATGTCGTGCGCGCCGTGGAGCACCCGAGCGTCATTGTCGATGACGCTAAGGAGGCTCTAGCCGAGAAAAAGCACGCCCTTGATGAGACCGCGGCCACTATCGCTGCCGAATTCACCAGCCCCGCCGACAAGAAGCGCCTGCCGGTGGTGCTGCGCGTGTTCGGCGTGCTGCTCATTATCGGCTCGGGCGTCGCGCTGCCGGTCATCGCGAAGACCATTTATCAGGCCGTGACCATGTTCGACTCTGGGGCTATGCGCGGGGAGGGCATCTCCACCATCGTGGTGACCTTCGTGAATCTGGCCGTGCTGGTGGCCCTCGCCGTCACGCTCATTGTGTTCGGCGTGCGCCTCATCCGCAACCAGCGGCGCTGGGCAGCGCTGCTCTCCTACGGGCTGTACGTGCTTCTTCTGACCGGGGCTCTGTGCTCCATCATGCTGGCCGGCATTGGCTACGAGCTTATTCCCTACGGCGTCGGTTTCGCGGTCACGGTGGCGCTGCAGAGCTACCTCGACCCCTCGCTGCTCGAAGAACGCCGCGCCCATCGCAAGGCCCGCGAGGCCGAGGAGCACGCGGAGGGGGAGGCCGGGACGCTCGGTCGCGACCCCTCGGGCAAGGGCTACATCACGCTGAACTTCTTCAACCTGTTCTGGATCTTCGTTGTGGCCAGCGTGCTGGGGCTGCTCATGGAGGAGATCGTCCACTTTCTGTTCGTGGTGCCGGGCCAGTGGCAGGACCGCGCGGGCCTGCTGTTCGGCCCGTTCTCGCCTATCTATGGCTGCGGCGCGGTACTTATGACCATCTTCCTCAACCGCTTTCACAAAAGCAATTGGCTCGTCATCTTTCTGGTGGCGGCGGTCATCGGCGGTGCCTTCGAGGCGTTCGTGAGCCTGTTCATGCAGTACGCGTTCGGAGCGGTGGCCTGGGATTACTCCAATATGCCCGGATCGCTGTTCGGCGGCCGCACGTGCCTGCCGTTCATGGCCTGCTGGGGGCTGCTCGGCGTGGTATGGATAAAGCTGCTGTTGCCGTTCATGCTGCGGCTCGTGAATTTCATTCCGTGGAACTGGCGCTATATGCTTACCACCGTGGCCGCCTGCTTCATGCTGGTGGACGCCGTCATGACCCTGCAGGCGCTCGACTGCTGGTACATGCGCCTGTCCCACGACCCCATCGACACGCCCATCCAGCAGTTCTACGACCACGAGTTCGGCGACACCTACATGGCCGACCGCTTCCAATCGATGACCATCGTGCCCTCGGACGCGGTGCGCGGGTAGAAGGACGACAACGAAACGGGCGGCGCGCTTGGCGGCCGCCCGTTCGCGTGCAGGGCGCGGGGAGGGAAGGCGCCCTATCGGAATAAGTGGGGATGAGGAGCTACTCCTTGCCGCCGAGCACCTGGCCGATAGTGTAGCCCATCAGGCAGTTGCGCGTGTGCGAGAGGCAGTTCAAGTTGTGCGGGTAAGTGTTGTAGAACATGCCGCCGGATGTGATGCCCGCCGCGAACAGGCCCGGGATGGGCTGGCGATCCTTGGTGAGCACGCGGCACTCGGTGTCGACGATGAGGCCGCCGGTGGTGCACAGGCCGTCGGCGTACTCCTTGGTGGCGTAGAAGGGCGGCTGGTCGATGGTCATCATCATGGTGCCGGGCATGTCGAAGTCGGTATCGGCGCCGGCGGCGCACATCTCGTTCCAGTGGTTGATGGTCTCCACGAAGGCGTCGACGGGCACTCCCATGAGCTCGGCCAGCTCTTCCAGGGTATCGGCCTTGAAGGCGTTTTCGCTCTGGGCGGCGGCGATCCAGTTCTCTTTGGGGCCGTAGCACGAGGAGCTTGGCGTCCAAATCTTGTCGATCTTGGTATCCAGGGCGCTGTCGACGATGTAGAAGTCGTAGGTGCCGGGCTGGTACTGGATGGCCATGGCCAGCTGGCCGTAGGGGTCGTACTCGGGAGTGAACCTCTTACCGAGTTTGTTCACTCGCACGAAGGGCATGAGCTGCTCGGGATCGAGCATGATGGACTGCGGGAACTCATCCTCGGCAGCGCCGACGGCCACGCCCATCTGAAGGCCGTCGCCGGTGTTGCCGAAGGCGCCAGTGAGCCAGCGGCCCGGCACGCCACGGGGGCGGCAGCGCTCTTTCAGCATCTGCTGGTTGAACTCGTAGCCGCCGGTGGCGAGCACGACGCCCTTGGCGCAGTTGTACTGCTCATAGCCGTCGGCGCTCTTCACGATGACGCCGGTCACGGAGCCCGCCTCGTCGGTCACCAACTGGCAGGCCGGGGTCTCGTAGCGGATCTCGACGCCGGCCTCGGTGAGGATGCCAGCGAGAATGTCGGCCAGCTCGCCGGGAGGATAGGGGAGGTTCAGCGACGTGTTCCACGAGCGGCTGAGCGCCGTGGGGTCGTACTGCTCGCGGAAGTCGGGGAAGTCGCCGGCGGCGAAGGTGAGGGGGTAGTCGTTGAAGTCTTGGTTGTCGAAGTGGCTGATGTACCAGTTCACGGCTTCGCCGTTCTTCTCGAGGTAGTGCTGGTACAGCGTCATGTCCGCCTGGAACGAGCAGCCGATCATGGCGTCTGACATCCACTCGGTGGTGTCGTACTCCATGCCCCAGAACTTGTGCAGCTCGGAATTGGTACCGCCGATGGTGGCCGAGTTGTAGTTGCCGCGGTTCTGCTTCTCCACGGCCACGGTTTTCAGGCCCTGCTCAGCGCAGGCCAGGGCGGCAGCGTCGCCGGCCGGTCCCAGGCCGCAGACGACGACGTCCACGTCGTGGGTAGCGACGATCTTATCGGCGGGGATGGGCTCCGCCACGAAAGCGACCACTCCCTCGCCGGCCGAGCCCACTTCCACTTCCTCCACCACGGGCCAGACGGCCTTGGCGGGATCGGTGGTCTGCATGGCGCCGCCGGTCGCCGCATCGTCTGCGGCTATGGTCTCGCCCGCGACTTCGGCCTGGGTCTTGGGCGCGCAACCCGCAAGGCCTGCGAGGGCGGCGGCCCCGGCGGCGACGGCCGCGCCGGAGAGGAAGCCGCGCCGGCTCACGGAAGGCGCCGCGGCGGGGTTCGAGCTACCCGTGGGGCACGGGGCGGACGGGGTGCTGGGTTGGGTGCATTCGGTCATGATGTTCCCTCCATCGTGTCTCTCGGCGTCGGGTGCCGGCCCTTTGCCGGAGCCTCAACGCGGTGGCCCTATCTTTGCTCGCCAGGTGCGCTAACCCCATCTACCGAAACGGTAGATATTTGAGAAAACGCAGGTCAAAGTCATGTCGTCTCCCGTGGTTGTTCGTGATGGCCGCGCTGATCTGTGCGATACTTACTCCAGTTCAAGAGAGGAGCGTGTGGTGGCTGGGGCTGTGCTAAATGAACGAGAAGGTGCCGAGGCGGTGCGGGGCGCCCGCCGCGTGGGCTGGGGCCGGGCGGTGTTCGGCTCGGCCTGCCTGTGGGCTTGGGGGTTTCTGGCGTATCTGAGCCCCGTGCTCATTCCCGCCGAGCGACCGGTCGGCGGTGTCGGCATCGAAGTCGGTTTCTTCGTCTCCCAAGGTGCGGTGGTGGTTGCCGCTGTGGCCATCGTCCTCGCTTTGCGGAAGCGCTCCGTTGCGGTGGGGCGCGGCGTGCTGCTGGTGTGCGCCTCGCTGCTCGCGCTGGCGAGCGCGCTGCTTCCGCTGACGGTGGCGATCGACGCGCCATGGCCCCTCGTCGGCTGCGGGGCGATATGCGGGGTTGCGGGAACGCTGCTCGGCTGCGCCTGGGGCGCCCGCTACTCCTTGGAGTCGAGGGATGTGTCGGCAGTCGTCATGGTCTCGTTCCTCGTGGCCTATGGGATCTATTTCGCAATTCTCTTGCTTTACGTCGCAACGCCCTTTGTCGTGGCGGCCCAGGTCGTTGTTGTCTTTCTGCCCCTAGCTTCCTGGGGCCTCTGGTTCTGGGATGCCTCGGCACGTTCGGGGCTTGCTCCCGAGGTGTTCCCCTCCTCTGCTCTCTCTACCGACATAGCGGGTTCGCCGGGTTCCTCGGGGAAGGCTCCCGGTGAGGTGACGGCCGGCTCGCGCGAGCTACATGCGCTTCCGTGGCGCTCGCTGGGGGTGATTGCCGTGGCGGCCCTTGTGGGCAACGTGATGGCCTCGGTCATCATGGGCACTTCCTACGAGGGGGCCGACAGCCTTTACCCGGGTGGCATCGCTCTTTGCGCCTGCATCGCCACCATGGCGCTCGTGCCCCTGACGGCTGAGCGGACGGCCTTCTCCGTAGCGCAGCTGTATCGCATCACCGTCACCTTCAGCGTCGTGGGTCTTGTGGCCATTCTGGTGCTCGGTGCGGCGGCGGTGCCGGTCGGAGGGGCGCTCGTTCAGGGCTGCACGCTGTTCTTCCAGCCGCTCGTCTATGTGGTGGTGACGCGCAGCACCCGCCTTCAGGGCTTGTCCCCCTTGGTGGCCTTCGGTGTGGGCCAAGCGCTGATCAGCGCCGTGGTGCTCGCGGGGAACCTGGCGGGAAAGCTGCTGTTTCAGGTGGCGGGGGAGACGCCTTTGCTGCTGTCTGCCGTATGCGGTGCCGGTGTGCTCGCGCTGTTCTTCATGGTGGTGGCCCGAGCCGCGCAGGTGGGGGAAGAGGGGAACGAGGAGAAAGACGGCGGTACGGAAGAAATGGAAGCCGAAACGAGAGGCGCCGATCGGGTTAAGGCTGCTGCTGCCGGACGCGGCTCTTCTGGTGTTGCGGCAGGAGAACGGCTCTTTGAGGACGGCGGCACCACCGAGGCTGCAACGCTGCCGAATGGTGATTGTGCCGCTGGCGTCGGAGCGCAGGGAGAAGATTCCGCCGCTGTTTTTGCGCGGGCAGTAGGACTAACGGCCCGCGAGACGGAGATCCTCTCACTGCTGGTGCGCGGTCGCACCCTTCCTTACATCGCCAACGAGCTGTTCGTGACCACGGGCACCGTGAAGACCCACGTGCGCCACATCTACGAGAAGGCCCTGGTCAACAACCGACAGGAACTCCTCGACAAGGTGGAGGCCCGCTAGACACATCTCCCGAAATCAGGCGGTCGCGACCTTCTTTGGGCGGCCAGCGGTTCGGGGGCTATTGAAATAGTCTATGACATCGTCGGCTGACACAAGGCGGGCGCTGCCAACTTTCTCGGTTCTCAGAATGCCGTCGCGAATCATGGCGTGTATGCGCGAGGTGCTGACATCGAGGGTATCCGCCGCTTCTTGGACGGTCATGGTGGTGAGGGAAGGCGTGTCGGCATCGCATTCCACGGCAACGGCGATGGCCTTGCCGTTTGCGGGGGTGGGATGGTCCATCCGCGGCTCCGGCAAGGGCCGTCCTTCGCGAAGCGCTTGGGAGATCCAGAGGGTCAGCAGATCTTGCGCCATGAAAGCCGCATCGAACAGAGTGTCCCCCTGGGTGCAGATACCCAGGTCGGGAAACTCTGCCTCCCACCCGCCGCTCCACGGGGTGAGGATGGCTTCGTAGAGAAACTTCATAGGTCGCTTCCTCTCTATTAGGTGAAGTATTAGAGAAGCCCTAGCTTTTCTTTGATGGCTCGCTCGACCCCCGGCGAAAGATCTCCGGGATGCCGGGGGATAGGGAACTCTTCGCCAGCAGCATTCGCGAAAATGTCATGTTTCGCTCCGTGTCTGACGAAGCGGCCGCCCATTTTCTTGGTGAGCCGTATCGCTTCTCTAGCTGTCATGGGCATGTCTCTCGACCTCCTGCATGGCGCAATTTATTGTAACAATTAGTAACAATAAATGCAAGTACTGCCGTCTTCTCAAAGCGAATTATAGCAAACAAATGTTCTTAGAACAATAGTTCATTTCAGGATAATCGAGGGGGTCTCGGCAGAAAGCTCTCGGATTTTCCGATGACATTCGCTGGGGACTTCCTATAACCGGGGTGGCCCGGGTGCCCCTATAATGGGCGAGCGAAAAAATGCGAGACCCAAAGGAGCCCTGAATGAGCGAGCGGATTGGAACGACCTGCGTGCAAGGCGGATGGCGGCCCGGCGACGGCGAGCCGCGCCAGGTGCCCATCTACCAGAACACCACCTGGAAGTACGACACGAGCGAGCATATGGGGCGCCTGTTCGATCTGGAGGAGTCCGGCTACTTCTACACGCGCTTGGCGAACCCCACCAACGATGCGGTGGCGGCGAAGATCGCGGAGTTGGAAGGCGGCGCGGCGGCGATGCTCACCTCCTCGGGCCAGGCGGCGAACTTCTTCGCGGTGTTCAACATCGCCGGCGCGGGCGATCACGTGGTGGCCTCCTCGGCCATCTACGGGGGCACCTACAACCTGCTCGCCCACACCATGGGCCGCATGGGCCTGGAGTGCACCTTCGTCGATCCGCACTGCACCGACGAGGAGCTTAAAGCCGCTTTCCGGCCCAACACGAAGTGCGTCTTCGGCGAGACCATCGCAAACCCGGCGCTGGCCGTGCTCGACATCGAGCGCTTCGCGGCGGCGGCCCACGGCCACGGGGTGCCGCTCATCGTGGACAACACCTTCCCCACGCCGGTGCTGTGCCGGCCCATCGAGTGGGGCGCCGACATTGTGACCCACTCCACTACCAAGTACATGGACGGCCACGGCGCTTCCGTCGGAGGCGTCATTGTGGATTCGGGCCGCTTTAATTGGAACGCCCACGCCGACAAGTTCCCGGGGCTCACGACGCCCGATGAGAGCTACCACGGCGTGGTGTATACCGAGCGCTTCGGCTTGGAAGGTGCCTACATCACCAAGGCGACGGCGCAGCTCATGCGCGATTTGGGCTCTATCCAGTCGCCGCAGAACGCCTTCCTCATCAATCTGGGGCTGGAGAGCCTGCACCTGCGCATGGCCCGGCACGCCGCCAACGGACGCGCGGTGGCCGAGCACCTGGCGAGCCACCCGAAGGTGGCTTGGGTGCGCCATCCGTCGCTGGAAGGCGACTCGGAGGCGGCGCTCGCGGCGAAGTATCTGCCGGAGGGTTCCTGCGGTGTGGTGAGCTTCGGCGTGGCCGGCGGGCGCGCGGCGGCCGAGACGTTCATGAAGAACCTGAAGCTGGCCCAGATTGCCACCCATGTGGCCGACGCCCGCACCTGCGTGCTGCACCCGGCCAACGCCACTCATCGCCAGATGAACGACGCGGAGCTTGAGGCGGCCGGCATCAGCGCCGACCTCATCCGCCTGTCCTGCGGCATCGAGGACGCCGCCGACCTCATTGCCGACATCGACCAGGCCCTGGCTGCCGTGGAATAGGAGGACGCATGCCCATTCGCATTCCCGATGCGCTGCCGGCCACGGCGGCGCTGGAGAACGAGAACATCTTCGTCATGACCGAGCATCGCGCCATGCACCAGGACATTCGTCCGCTGCGGCTGCTGCTGCTGAACCTCATGCCCACCAAGATCACCACGGAGACCCAGATTCTGCGGAAGCTGTCGAACACGCCGCTGCAGGTTGAAGTGGAGCTGCTGCAAACGGCGAGCCACGACTCGAAGAACACGGCCGCCGAGCATCTGGAGGCCTTCTACACCACCTTCGACGCGGTGCGCGACGAGCACTTCGACGGCCTTATCATCACCGGGGCGCCGGTGGAGCGGCTGGAATTCGAAGAAGTGGACTACTGGCCGGAACTCTGCGAGATCATGGAGTGGTCGAAGACCCACGTGCACTCCACGCTGCACATCTGCTGGGGCGCCCAAGCCGGCATCTACTATCACTACGGCGTGCCCAAGCACGAGCTGCCCGAGAAGATGTTCGGCGTGTTCCCCCACGAGGTGGTCAAGCGCACCTCGCCTTTGGTGCGCGGGTTCGACGATAGGTTCTTCGCGCCCCATTCGCGCTTCACCGAGGTGCGGGCGGCCGACATCGAGGCGCATCCCGCGCTCGAGCTGATCGCGGTGTCCGACGAGGCTGGGGTGTACGTGGCGAAGTCCACCGACTCGCAGAACTTCTTCGTGTTCGGTCACCCCGAGTACGACCGCGAGACGCTGAAAGCGGAATACGACCGCGACATCGCCAAGGGGATGAGCATCGCCGTGCCGGCCCACTACTTCCCCGACGACGACCCGACGCGCGAGCCGGTTTCCACGTGGTTCTCCTGCGCCCAGTTGCTCTACACCAACTGGCTGAACTACTATGTGTACCAAACGACCCCCTACGACATCACCCGCGCTGGCGATAGGGAATAGGGGAGATGGGCGTTCGGGCAGCTTCCGTCTGCGCGAAATGAGCAAACGAGGGTACTTCTCGTAGTTTTCTGCAGGGCGATTTCTGTTGCTGGCGCTATTTCACCTGGTGGGGAATTAGCTGTAGAGTGATTTCGCTATCGGCGACTACGAGAAGTAGGCCATTTTGCCCATTTCGAAGGACTCGGGCTTTTCGGTTGTCCGAAAAGGTAGGCAGCGAGACGCGTTTTTGAAAGGTGGAAATCTGTGGCAATCGATCCAAAGAACGACCCCCATGCTCGTATCGTGGTGAAGCCGCTGCCGAGCCAGCGAAAGGGGGAGGGCCGCCCTTCTGCGGTGCTAGGCGAGGGCCAACGGGGGCGCGATAGCCGTGCGGCCACTTTCGCCGACCCCTTCGTTCGCGCGGAGAACGAGGACGACGACGGCTACGACCCCTATTCCGATCGCCCTGCCGAACGAGAGCCCTTGTTCTCGGAAGACCCCTGGAATTAGCGAAGGCGCCCTGGTTTTCGAACCGAGGCGCCCTCTGCATTTGTGCGCTGTCGCATGGTCGCGCTGTGAAACGGTCCGAGCGTCGAACGACCGCTAGCTCGCGTACATGGCCGCGTAAGGGCGGCTGGAGGCGGGGCGCAAAGCGACGAACTCGCTCACGCTCGCGTGCTCGTGGGGCTCGGTGCCGAAGCAGGCGTCGTAGCGGGCGAGCAGCGCGCCGAGGGTCGCCGTGTCCTCGTCGGTCAGCTCCCTTAGATCCAGCCCGTCGGGCACCACGGCCGGCGTGTTGTTGCGGCGCAGATAGATGACCCCGCCGTGCATGCCGGAGGCCAAATGATCGCCGGCGCGGCCCATAAGCACGATGATGCCGCCGGCCATGTACTCGCCGAGGAAGTTGCCCGCGTCCCCGCCAATGACGATGACCGGGCACTTCCCACCGTACTGCTTCATGTTAATGCCGCCGCGCCAGCCGCAGCCGTCGCGCACGATGAGCTCGCCGCCGCGCATGGCGTAGCCGGCCGCATCGCCCACGCGCCCGTGCACCACCACGGTGCCGGCGTTCATGGTGTTGGCGGTCTGGTCCTGGGCGCTTCCGAACACTTCCACCTCGCCGCCGTCCATATAGCAGGCCAGATCGTTGCCCGGGGTTCCGTGAATTTCCAAACGCTTGCCCGCGGGCAGGGTGCAACCAAGGTAGCGCTGGGCGTAGGCCTCCACGATGCAGACGGTGTCGGCTTCGGCAAGGGCCGCGCGCACGGCGGCATTGGCCTCCTGGAAGTGCTTCGTTCCCAATTCCACGATAATGGTTTCAGCCATGCGATCACTCTCCCGCGTACTTCACGCCGAGGATTTCCAGTTCCTTCTCGTTGAGCCCCACGCCGCGCAGCATCAGCCGGTTGCCGCGCAGAGAGTCGATGGCGTTGATGCCCATGCCGCCCATCATCTCCTGAATTTCGCGGTTCCAGCCGGACACGAGGTTCACCACGCGCTCGGCGGCGGCCTCGGGGGCGAGGCGGCTCACCAGATCGGCCCGCTGGGTGGCGATGCCCCAGTTGCAGCGGCCGCTCGCGCAGTCGCCGCACTGGTGGCAGCCCATGGCGATGAGCGCCGCCGACCCGATGGAGACGGCGTCGGCGCCCAGGGCCACGGCCCGCACCACGTCGGCGGCGTTGCGCAGGGTTCCTGAGGCCACAAGACTCACCGTCGATCGGATGCCCTCCTGGCGCAGCCGCTCGTCCACAGCGGCCAGGGCCAGCTCGATGGGAATGCCCACGTTGTCGCGGATGCGCTTGGGGGCTGCGCCCGTGCCGCCGCGGAAGCCGTCCAGCACGATGATGTCGGCGCCGGCCCGAGCCATGCCGGAGGCGATGGCGGCCACGTTGTGCACGGCGGCCACCTTCACGGCCACGGGTTTGGCGTAGTCGGTGGCTTCCTTCAGCGAGAAGATGAGCTGGCGCAAGTCCTCGATGGAGTAGATGTCGTGGTGCGGCGCCGGCGAGATGGCGTCGGTGCCCTCGGGGATCATGCGGGTGCGCGACACCTCCTCGTTGATCTTCTCGCCGGGCAGATGCCCTCCGATGCCGGGCTTGGCGCCCTGGCCGATTTTGATCTCGATGGCGGCGCCGGCGTTCAGGTAGTGCGGGTCCACGCCGAAGCGCCCGCTGGCCACCTGCACGATGGCGCGGTCGGCGTAGGGCTCCAAGTCGCGGTGCAGGCCGCCCTCGCCGCAGTTGAAGTAGGTGCCGAGCTCGCGTGCGGCTAGGGCCAGCGCCTTCTGGGTGTTAAGCGACACCGAGCCGAAGCTCATGGCCGAGAACATGACGGGCACGTCGCACGACAGCTGGGGCGGCAGGGGAGAGACGACGGTGCGGGTGCGCTCGTTCACGCGCAGCTTGCTCGGGCGGCTGCCCAGCACCACGCGGGTCTCCATGGGCTCGCGCAGCGGATCGATGGAGGGGTTCGTCACCTGGCTCGCGTTCAGCAGCAGATGCTCCCAGTAGATGTGGTAGCTCTTCGGGTTGCCCATGGAAGCGAGCAAAACGCCGCCGGTCTGGGCCTGGGCGGTGATGTCGTCCATGGCGCTCTCGGTCCACACGGCGCTTCCGGCGTCCACCTGGGGCCACCGGGTGATGGCGAGAGCCCGGGTGGGGCACAGAAGCGTGCAGCGCTGGCAGTTCACGCACTTCATGGAATCGGCGCGAAGGGCGCCAGTTTTCTTGTCGCGGTAGTGCGCCTCGTTGGCGCATTGGCGCACGCACAGGTCGCATTTGATGCACTCCTCGCGGTCGCGCAGCACTTTGTAGCGGGGGTTGCGGAAGTCGCGCATGATTTAAGCCTCCTTCCGGCGGGGCAGCACGCCGACCTCGTGGGCCAACGGCGCGTTGTGCGGATCGTTCTCGGCGTCGGCATCGGCGGCAGCCTTGGCGGCGACCACGGAATCAAGCTGCACCACGAAGGGCTCGCCGCCCCCGATGGCGCGCATGTTCTCCGCGTCGGGGCACACCAGCTCGATGGCCGCCTGCTCGCTGGCCATGTACACCATGGAGCCCTTCTCGGCGGCCATGAGGGCTCGCAGCTTCAGCCGGTCGTTGATGGCGAGCAGCCCCTCGCTCGAGCCCAGAATCACCGAGAAGGGCCCGTTCACGAGAGCGCTCGCGTAGGTGGTGCGCAGGGCAGTTTCGAAGGCGGCGTCGGCCGCATCCATGGCGTCAATCTCATCCCACGCCGGCGCGGTCATGATGTGAGCGGCCAGCTCCGGCGACAGCCCGTGGCGGCGGCTCAGCAAATCGAACAAGTAGGTGATGACCTCGGTGTCGGTCTGCAGCTCGCAGTCGTAGCCGAACTGCTCCACGTAGCGGCGGTTCGCGTCGTAGCTGGAAATCTCACCGTTGTGCACCACCGACCAGTTCAGCAGCGTGAACGGATGCGCGCCGCCCCACCAGCCGGGGGTGTTGGTGGGGAAGCGTCCGTGGGCCGTCCAGGCCCAGGCGTCGTAGTCGCAGATGCGGTAGAACGCGCCGATGTCCTCGGGGTAGCCCACGCCCTTGAAGGCGCCCATGTTCTTGCCCGACGAGGCGACGAAGGCCCCGTCGATCTTCCCGTTGATGTGGAAGACGTGGGCCATGGTGTACTCGGCCTCGTCCAGGCCGCTGGCCGCCAGGCGCATGGGGTGGGGCGCGGCGAAGTAGCGCCAGATGTCCGGCGGGTTCTTGATGGAGGCCACCGGCTCGGTGGGGATGCGCTCCTGCTTCTCGCTCATAAAGTAGGTGTCCAGGTAGGCCTCGGTCTCACGCCGGGCCTCGTCGGACTCGTACATGATGTGGAAGGCGTACAGCTCCTCGTACTCCGGGTAGATGCCGTAGGCCGCAAACCCGCCGCCCAGGCCGTTCCCGCGGTCGTGCATGAGCGCGATGGAGCGCAGGATGTCGCTTCCGTCGTGGCGCGCGCCGCTTCGGTCCATGATAGCCGCGATGGCGCACCCAGCGGGAATGCGCACATCGCCCTCGCGGGGCGCGCGCGGGTGCCGGTCGCAGGGCGCAAGGCGCGCGGAGCCGGCGACGACCCCAGTGCCGGCGGCGTCGGGACGCGCGGTGCGCGGTCGGTCGAAATCGTACATGGCGTTCTCCTTGTGCATTGTGCGGAATGCTGTATCGTCAGCATAGGAGAGCAATGTTTCGCGAAACCGACCCCGGTGTTTCGCCTTTGTTAAGCCTTGGGGTGAAGGTTAGGAGGCGCGCGTTCTTGCGCGATGTCTTTTGGAGGAAGATCTTGAGCATACCCAGTGTGGAGGTGCTATGACGATCCAGTTACGGGAGAGCTGCTGGCAACAGCTATGGTGTTCGGAATAAACTGATTTGGAAAGAATGTCGAGCAATGAGGGTTGGTTGACCATGGGCGATAAGACGCCGGAGCGCAAGGGGCTTCTGTGGTGGATCGAGCACGAAAACACTAACGAGGCTTGGACAATGAAGAACCCCTGGGCCGTCGGTGCGATTGTCCTGACGATCCTCATTGTGCTGTGCATGTTGGCGACGTTTTTCTGGGGGCTGCCCCGTCCGGTGGCCAATGTGATCGTGAATGTCGCCTTCTACGGTTATTGGGGCGTTCTTCTTGCCTTTGAGATTAAAGCCAAGCACCGCGTCGCTGCCGCGGGCACCGCGTTCACGATGGTATTCTTCGCCTTCTTATGGTGGCTATGAGCTATCTCTTCTCGCGCGCTCTCGTAGGTTTATGGCGTTCGGTTGCCGAAGGGGGCGTTTTCTGCACGAGATCTCGAGTTATAAGCCCCTGAGGAATCAGCGGCGGGACGCGTTACTAAGAAGCATTTTCAAAACCTCAGGTCAGATTGTTGTCTGCAAGGATGAGCCATTCGGGGTCGGCAATTAGACACCTCCGAGACGCTTATAACTCAAGATCTCGTGCATTTTTCGACCAGTTCGTTGACGGATCGCTTCTTGGCGGACGCCCGCACCGCTGTTCTCAGGTGCGAATGGCGCCTAGAAACGCGTAGGATCATTTTGCCTGCCGATTGGGATGACGAAGAGGACGGACGGGGCCTACGATGCCCTCGCATGATTCGAAGCCCGGGGAGATTTGGCTTGCCTACGTTGAATTTCTCGATCATCCAGGCATCGGCAAGGTTCGCCCAGCCTCGCTAAAAGAAGATCATGAACATGCCGAGGGCTAGGCCAACCATGACGGCGAAGGCGGGGAGTTTGCTGCGGTAGATGAGGTAGCTCTCGGGCATGATTTCGCCGAAGACCACGTAGAGCATGGCGCCCGAGGCGAACCCGAGCGACATCGTGAGGCCCAAAGGCCCGATGTCGCCGAGCCAGAAGCCGAGCCACGCGCCGAGCACCGTGGGCAGACCGCATGCGGCCGTGAGCAGCGTCGCTTTCACGCGTCCCGTGCCCCCGGAGATGAGCGGCACGGCCACGGCCATGCCCTCGGGGATGTTGTGCAGGCCGATGAGCACGGCCATGATCATGCCGGTGCCCCACATGAGGTTGTCGGACACGGCGAAGCTCGCGCCGATGGTCATGCCCTCGGGGATATTGTGCAGCGCGATGGCGCAGGCCATGACGACGCCGGCCACGAACAGCGACAGCCTGGAGTCGTTGTGGCGCTTGTGCATGTTCAAGTGGTCGGCGTGCACCAGTTCGTCGATGTCGTCATGGGTCTCGGGATGATGCTCATCGGCGGTGTGCGACACCTCCTTGCGGGTCTTGCGGTCGATGAGGTGGTTCAGCAGGTACACCACGGCCACGCCCAGCGCCACGGCGAAGATGACCAGCACCACGCCGTGCTCGGCAATCTGGCTGGCGGCTTCCTCGGCCTCGGCCAGAAGATCGAAGCACACCATGGCGGTCATGACGCCGCCGGCGAAGGCCAGAAGCAGGCTGATGGTGCGGTTCGACTCGCTTTTGAACAGGGCGCCAATGAAGCCGCCGAGCCCCGTTCCCCCGGCGCCGGAGATGAGCGTGACCAACGTGACAAATGCGAACGGCGACAGCGTTTCCATAGCGAACAGGCTTCCTTAGACCCCGGGATTTCACAAAGCATCCCGTATTGTGCTCCATCGCCTGCGCCCCTGCGAGCGCAACCGCCCGCGTGTAAGCCAACGGAAACAATTCCCCTCGCAACGGCGCAGGCGGGGATGGACTACGCGAGCTTTTCCAGCGCTTTTTGATAAGCGGCTTTTTCTTCAGCGCGAGACGCCTTCGGTTTCTTTCCCGCAAGCGCACCTGCGGCCTTCAGTTCGCTTGATGTCGGTTCGGGGATAGGTGCGATCTTGGAGCACGACCGATTTCCTGCAGTGACAACGAATTCGGCTCCTGTTTCATCTACATGTTGTAAGGCGGAGGGAAGATTCGCCTCCGCTAGGGCAATGCTTGTTGCCACGAAAGCTCCCTTCTAAGGCACCCTGAAGATTTTGGCTATGTTACTTTAATCATGATCATCTGGCTAGTCTGTCGTTCGTATTGATGCGTTGCCAATGACTTTTCAGCAACTATCTCATCTGCGATCGCGCGAAGAGTCGAGGGTATGA
This sequence comes from Adlercreutzia sp. CNCM I-6207, assembly GCF_977072305.1. NCBI lineage: Bacteria > Bacillati > Actinomycetota > Coriobacteriia > Eggerthellales > Eggerthellaceae > Adlercreutzia > Adlercreutzia sp. CNCM I-6207. The sequence continues at coordinate 46,648 of NZ_CDRVLZ010000012.1, read as the reverse complement.
AATAAAACCTCCTTCTGAAACGTGTTATTGGTTGAAGGTGAAGAACGCACGCGAAGAAAGGTGGCACGACGGTGACGGAGGAGGATCGCATCGAGCGGCTTGTGTGCGAGTATGGTCGCATGCTGGTGCGGCTAGCTGCCTCGCGGCTTGATTCCGTCGCTGACGCTGAGGATGCGGTGCAGGACGTATTCTGCACGCTCGTGTCCAAAAAGCTCGTGTTCGTGGATCCCGAGTATGAGAAGGCGTGGCTTATCCGCGCGACGATTAATCGGGCGAGCGACTTGCGCCGGCGCAAGTCGCGACTCAATGTGCCGCTCGATGAGGCTCGCGCGGTGCCGGACGATGCAGCCGAGACCGAGCGCCGCGGCCGCGAAATGCTCGCTTGTGTGCGAGCCCTTCCCGAGAAATACGCGGTCGTTCTTCATCTCCATTACTATGAAGGCTGCGGCTTGCGTGAGATCGGAGTCATGCTTCGCGTGCCCGCGGCTACCGTGGGCACGCGGCTGGCGCGCGGTCGTGCGCGGCTGAAAGCGCTCCTAGAGGAGGAATCGCTATGAGTTGGAACGATTATCGGGCTGCTATGGACGAGCTGCCGATTTCCGAGAATTTCGAAGACCGCATCTGCGCGGCGGTGCGAGAAGCGCGCCGCGAAGACGCACGAGCGGTGGTCGTGCGGCCTTCGCCTGCCAGAGCCAAACGTCAGAGCCGTGTCCTCTTCCCGCGTGCTACGACGCTGGGGAAAGTGGCCGTTGCGGCTGCTATTTGCTTAGCTATCGGAGGAACAGCTTACGCCACCGCGTCTTTTGAGGATTTGGCGCGTATTGCCGCCGATGCCGACCAAGCGCAGGTAGCTGAAGTATTCGAACAGGGGGCGGGCGAGCGCATCGATGAGACGCAGCGCGTTGGCGATTTCGACATCACGTTGCTCGGTCTTACCTCGGGTCAAGCGTTGGTGCCCCTGACTGAAGGGGTGAATGCGAACCGCACCTATGCCGTGCTCTCGTTAGCACGTGCCGATGGGTCGCCGATCGATCAGGCCTACCTTGACCAATCGGCAGAACGCTGGCTCGCGAACGGCGTAGATCAAGGGGACGGTAGTATGGAGGTTGATGCCTCTCGCCTTCCCAAAGACGAGCACGGCTTCTCGGCTGACGCTCTTGTTCTTGAGAACCTCGACTTCACGCCGGTCGCTGTTGGCTCCGATGGTGCGATAGCTGCCCGAGGAGAGCAGGGGGTGGCAAGCTATATTGAAGACGGTGCGATCTACTTTGTTGTTGATATGCCCGCGGAAGAGAATGGCCTTCCTGTCAACTATCTGGCAATCTGGCTTGGTGCATTTGCCGACAGCGACAGCCCTGGCAATCGGCTGTCGGATCGCCTTGAGGTGAGCGAACGGGGAACGCTGTCCTTCGTCGGCGGCATCGCTGGTGCCCTTTTTGAGCTACCGCAACGATGATTCTGCTAATTTCCTCAGCGGTCGGTTGCTGAAGGGATCGCTTTTTGCACGAGATTGACGGTTATGAGCGTCTGGAGGGGTGCGAGGCTGTCAGCTGTGAAGGTGCTCCTGCACGTGCGATGCTCTGACCTGGGGTTTGTCAAGCGTCTTCCTGAAATGTGCCTCGTCGCTCGGCCTTTAGACGCTCATAACCGTCGATCTCGTGCATTTTTCGACTGGTTCGTCGACGGAGCGCTTCCCAAGGACGGTCCTTCTCTGCGATGGTGGTGCTCTTTCCGCAACGACGGCCGTCCATCACCCCCACAATGCTCCCATCCTGCCGTTCGCGGGTGGAGTTTTGGCGATTCTTCGCATTCTCGGAGCGGTTTCGTTGACATTCGCGCGCGGGCGGGTGAGAATGCAAAAGTTCGCTTTCAAAAGCCCCGTAAACGCATGGGTTCAAGGAAACGCAACCGCCGAGGGTTGTCCAGGCCCGAAGCACCGCGTGTCGGCGTAGGAAACCGACTTCCAAGGATCGTGCACTTTTGAAAACAAACACTCTGGCGGACGGTTCCACCCCGGCTATCGCGGCTGCCACGCCGACGCAGGGGAGGAGGCTTCAGCCGCCCGACAGAACCTGCAATCTATTGGAGGAAAACAGTGAAGACGTATCATGCAAAGCCCGGTGAGGTTGAGCGCGAGTGGGTCATCATCGACGCTGAGGATCAGGTTCTCGGTCGTGTGGCCACCAAGGCTGCTCAGATTCTGAAGGGCAAGCACAAGCCGCAGTACACCCCCCATGTGGACACGGGCGACTTTGTCATCATCATCAATGCTGACAAGATCAAGGTCACCGGTACCAAGGCTGCCACCAAGACCTACTATCGTCACAGCGGGTTCCCGGGTGGGCTCAAGCAGGAGACGTTCACCGAGGCCATGACCAAGCACCCCGAGCGCGTCATCGAGCATGCCGTCAAGGGCATGCTGCCGAAGAACACGCTGGGCCGTGCGATGGGCAAGAAACTGAAGGTGTACGTCGGCGCTGAGCATCCCCATGCCGCTCAGCAGCCCCGCAAGATCGATCTGGAGGGTTAATCATGGCAGATGAGGCTTTGTACTACGGCACCGGCCGCCGCAAGAACGCGGTGGCGCGCGTCCGTCTCGTTCCCGGCACTGGCAAGGTGACCATCAACGGTCGCGACGGCCAGGAGTACTTCGGCCGCGAGGCGCTGTTCAACTACGCGATGACCCCCTTCAAGGTGACCGACACCACCGGCCACTTCGACGTGAAGGCTCGCATCGACGGCGGCGGCGTGTCCGGTCAGGCTGGCGCCCTGCGTCACGGCATCTCCCGCGCTCTGCTGGAGGCCGGCGACTACCGCGCCGAGCTGAAGAAGGCTGGCTACCTCACGCGCGACGCCCGTATGGTGGAGCGCAAGAAGTACGGTCTGAAGAAGGCCCGCAAGCGCCCGCAGTTCTCCAAGCGCTAAGGCGAGGAGTTGCGCATCGTTTATCGGTGCTGCCGCAATACTGCAACCGAAAGCCCGCTGTCCGCAGCGGGCTTTTTTGTGCCCAGATACTTTCGCGATGGGCGGAAAGGCTTCTCGAGGGGGCGCCGAGGGGGTGGTAAAAACTTTCTAGCGCGCGCCCAACCTCTTGAAGTGGGGCGCGTCTTTCTGAGAACATAGCTTCGTTCGGAGGAAAAATGGGAGAGCAAAGGGGAGGGGACAATCGTGGAATCCAAACCGGCATTTCGCTCGGCACCGCTGCTCGATCGGGCTCTGCGCATCGCCTCCCAGCGGGCGCAAACCTACGACAGTTTGGCGGAATCGCTCGGTGTCACTCCCGAGGATGCGGCGCTGTATTGGTTTTCCATCAACAGCTTGCGCCGCGGTCTCGGGCACGATCTGCCGCCGCTTTCGGCTTCGGCCCGCTGTTGGTACGATCCCACTTGGCACCTGGAGGCTCTTCTCGAAACGTTCCAGATCAACGAGGGGCTTGCGTCCCATTACGGGCGCATCTTCTACGATCCGGAAGGCGGCCATCTGGAGCTGAATATGGCGGCCAACGAGGTGGTGTACGCCATCGGCCTCGAGCATCCCGACATCGATGTCGCGCGGCTGCGGCGCGTGTGCGTGCATGCTTGCGAGCCGGAATGCGGCATCGAGCTTCTGGCAGCCAATGCGGGCAAGGTGCTGTTGTCGATAGAGGAATACCGCGACGAGGCGATCACCCCCGCTTTCGTTGAGATGCTCTACGCCAGGCTGGTGGCCGGCATCGAGGCGGTTCCCGAGGACGTTTCCGCTCGAGTCGAGGGACTCGAGCTGCTCTGCTCGTTCATCAATGGGGACACCGGCCCCCTCAAGGGCCAGTGCGGCGACCATCGCCTTATTGTGGCGCTGACGGCTCTGTTCTTCGTGAGCGCATCGGGTATGTTCCCCGTGGGCAATGCCCCGTTCGCCTACCTGCTGTACTTGCTGCTCCTTCATCGCTCGGGCTACCATTTCTCGGCCCATGTCCCCGTTATGCGCTTGCTCTACGGTACCGACAGCGCCCTGTGCACCCAAGAGCGCGGGCGCTACGCCGCCGAGGCGGACGCGCCGACGCTGCCGTTCGAGCCGGGGGATCTGGCCGTGGAATACGACGGCACCTACGATTGGACGTTCGTGTTCGAACGTGCCGTCGAGCTTATTTTGGAAGAGCAGCGCTGGGTGATGACCAAACTCGAGGGCATGAGCCGGCGACGCGATCGGCTGCGCGCCATCATCGACGCCGACGGCTCGATGAACGCCCGCCAGAAGGAAGTGCTGCTCGAGGCGGTGCTGCATAGCAACGCGGAATTCACCTACGACATCCATATGAAGCGCTATGCCATTTCCTATCCGAGCGCCCGCAGCGATTTCGGGCGCCTGATGGATCTGGGCTTTCTCCAACAGAGCGACGATGGCGTGCGGCACTTCTTCTTCGCCAACGACGACTTGCACGAGCGGTGCCGGGCCTATTTGCGCGAGCATTGCGCTGAAGCCTATCTGCATTACTACGACGACGAGGGGCGGCTGCGTCCGGAATTTCGCGCTACCGACGAGGCGTCCGCGCTGTACAACCGCGACATCGGTTTCTACGAGAAGGCGCTGCTCGACAAGATGTACACCGAGCACTACGACTTTCGACGTGCCTCTATCGCCGACAGCGACGGCCTGATACGGCGAAGTCCAACCCGGGATTAAGCGCTGCGGCCGCACACCGGTGCCGGCGCAGCGCCCATTCCAATTCCATCAAGTTTCGAAAGCCCGGAAAGGAGGCGCGAAGCGTCAGGGGAACCTATTTTCCAAAACCTAAGGAGGAGCTATGAGAGAGCAAGCAACGAGAACGGGGCGGCGCTCGCGCAAGGGGATTGCGTGCGCGGCGGTGCTCGCGTGCGTTTTGGGAGCGGGATGCCTGGCCTGGGGCTGCACTCCGGCTGCCGCGCCGAGCGATGGGGCCGACAAGACGGCTGACTCCACGACAACAACCGAGCCGGCACCGGCGACAAGTGACGGCTACAGCGATCAGCTGGCCAGTATCAGCGGGTTCCCCACGGAGGGCCGCTTCGTGGACGGCGTGACCGCCCTGCCCGGTTTCTATAAGAACAGCGAGAAGAACGCCGCCAACGCCGAGGCCAACGAGCCGCTTCGCTACACCGACCGCAACGGGTTCACCGTGCAGCCGGTGCCTTCCGACGATCGCGCGTTCAACATTACGTACCTGAACGCCGAGAACCGCGGCTGCACCTCGTGCCACACGCTTGAGAGCGCCATCATGAGTCTGCCCACCTACCATCGCCTGATCTTCTTCGGCTATCCCACCGAGCAGACCTTCGCGAACTGCATTGCGTGCCATTCCAAGACCTACCAGGGAACGAACTACCTGGGCGAGGCCATCCACAACACCCACATGACGAACGCGATGTTCACGAGCCAGGGTGGCACCTGCTTCTCGTGCCACTACAACGACGTGGAGACGCAGACCCTCGGCCGTTGGGACGACTACAAGTACAACCTCTACCACGGCATCACCGATGTGGCCGCCGAAGAGGTTCAGGTGACGACGAGCTACGACCAGACCACGATCACTCCGGCCGAGAACCGCTTCTTCAAGACGGTGAAGGACGAGCCGTCCGAGTGGCTCGTGGACGACACGCAGGTGGATCCGTCCATCTACGAGAACTGGACCGTCTCCATCGACGGCGACTGCGACAATCCGGTGACCATGACCCTTCCCGAGATGGAAGAGCAGTTCGGTACCGTGAAGCAGGTCATGAAGATGGACTGCACCATCAACGGCGTGGGCCAGGCCACCATCATGCAGAGCGAGGTGGAGGGCATTCCGCTGTCGAAGGTCATCGAGTTCGCGAAGCCCAAGGCCAGTGCGAACATCGTGAGCCCCATCGGCTCGGATGGCTACGACTACGCCCAGATGCCCATCGATTGGGTGGTGGACAACAACGCCATCCTCGTCACAAAGATGGATGGCGAGACGCTGCCGAACACCCAGGGCTACCCCTGCATGGTGTGGGTGTACAACACCTCCGGCGGCAATTTCGTGAAGCGCATCAGCAACCTCACGTTCATGACTCAGCCTGAGGATGCCGCCATGAGTCAGGTGTACCTGGGCGAGTTCGCCGACGACTGCACGGGCGAAGTGTACTCCAAGCCCAACAGCGGCGTGCTGAACTACCCCACCAATGTGGTGCTCACGGGCGACGAGGCCAAACCGGTGCATCTGGAGGGCTTCGCCGACGCGTGGAACGAGCCCATCAAGAAGCTCGAGTTCTCCTTCGACCACGGCGCGACCTGGACGACGCTGGACACGCCGAATAACGATTCCAAGTACTGGACCTACTGGCGCATGGACTTCACGCCGCCCGAGGCCGGGACGTACCTGATGGATATCCGCACGACGAGCATCGCGCCGGACGGCTCCGATCACGTGAGCCAGTACGATACCCAGTTCATGTTCACGGTGGAGTAGGGGGAGACCATGAAAGATTTGAAATCGAAGGGCCGGGCCGCGGCTGGCGCCTTGGCGAGTTTGACGATGATCGCGTCCATGTCGGCGGTGCCGGCCTTGGCGGTGGCGCCGGGCGATGGCGCTGACGGGAATGCAGCCGCCGACCCGCAAGCGGAGGTGGGCGAGAACGCCGCCGTGGCCGGTGCGGTGAAGGTGGCCCGAGCCGAGGGCGTCTTCTCCTACGACCAGGAGGCCGTCACACCCAACGAGACGATCCGCACGATGTTCCAGAAGGCTGTGCGCGTGGTGTGCGGCGCTGGTATTGCGTTTGCTTCGGAGAACCCGCTCGACTGGCAACTGACGGTGTCGGGCGCGGTGAATGACGCCTACACCGCCTCGGTGGGCGATCTTGCCGGCGACGAGTCGGTGCAGCAGAAGATGACGTGCACCTGCGGCGGCAACCCTGCGGGCGGTCGCGCCATCGTTACGGCGAACGTGAAGGGCATTCCGATCGAGTCCATTCTGGAGCGCGCCGGCGTGCAGCCCGGGGCCAACGCGGTGACGTTCGTGTCGGCCGATGGCACCGAGACCATGCTGCCGCTCGGCTACGTGATCGGGCGCCACGGCGTGCTCAGCTACGAGATCAACGAGGAGGCGCTCACCGCCTCGGTGGGCGGGAGCAACCAGCTGTGGATGACCCGCACGCCCGCGAACTACTTCGTGCGCGATGTGGTGGAGATCGTGGTGTCGGCCGAGGACGAGGCGCCGGCCGTGCCCGGCGAGGCCGACGAGCATCCCAACAGCCCGAACGCCGGCGTGCTGACAGGCGCGCAGGAGTAGATCGCGATGATAGCGCCGCTGTCGGTGGAGGTGGGGCGCCCGGTGCGCTTCGAGGGCTACGCCGAGGACTACGGCGTGCCCATTGTAACGGTGCAGTTCTCGTTGGACGACGGCGAGAACTGGACCGACTACGACGTGTCCGCCTCCACGGGCGATCGATGGGTTCACTGGACGTTCGAGTACACCCCCGAGGTGCCGGGAACCTACTGCCTGCTCGTGCGCTCGGTCAACGAGCGTGGCGGGGTAAGCCCGGAGCCGGATACCGCTACCTTTATCGCCTTCGCGCCGGAAGGCTAGGGGCGGCTGTTTGAAGCTGCACGATTGGCTACAAGGGAGGGCATCCGAGCAGGTGTTCTCCCTCGAGGGGCCCGGTTCGTCCGGGCCCCTTTCAATGACGACCCATGAAGTCATTGTTGTTGATTTGTTACAGGCCGCCACCTCTTTGGGCGCGCGCCCTTGCAGAGGGCCCCTTTGCTGGTACACTGTGCGCCGCATTAATGGCTTGTGCGTTTTCCCAGGTAAAAGTTGAGAAATACGCTCATGGTCAGCGGGGTTCGCCCAAAACGGGGGCCCTACTGGCGTGCGAAGATAGGAATGGCGACATGGCGCATTCTGCCCGTGATCTGCGGCGCGACTGCTATGCGGCGGTGGACATCGGAGCCTCCTCGGGCCGCGTGGTGGTGGGCTTTGTGGAAGACGGCCGCATCCATTTGGAAGAGGTGCACCGATTCGACAACCGCCAGGTGCGCCGGGGCGGCCACGATTGCTGGGACATCGACCTGCTCTACGGCGAGCTCGTGCGCGGGCTTGCCCTGTGCAAGGAGGCGGGGTTCGCGCCGAAATCCGTCGGCATCGACACCTGGGGCGTCGATTTCGTCCTGCTGGATGCTGACGACAACCTGGTGGGCGACGCCGTGGCCTATCGCGACGAGCGCACTCAGGGCATGTTCGAGGTGGCCGACGCCATCATGAGCCCCGAAGAGCTCTACCGCCGCACGGGCATCCAGCGCCAGCCCTTCAACACCATCTATCAGTTCCTGGCCCTGCAGCGCGAGAACCCCGAACAGCTGGAAGCGGCTGAGACCTTCCTTATGATCCCCGATTACCTGGGCTTTCTGCTGACCGGCGAGAAGGCCCTCGAGTACACCAACGCCTCTACGACCGGCCTTCTGAACGCCGAGACCGGCGCTTGGGACGAAACGGTGCTGGCCCGCTTCAACATCCCGCGGCGCCTCTTCCGCAACGTCACCATGGCCGGGGCGTGCCTGGGGCCGGTGAAGCCCTCTATCGCCGAGAAGATCGGCTACGACACGTGCGTGGTGCTGCCCGCCACCCACGACACCGGCAGCGCGTTTCTGGCGGTTCCCGCGTGCGATTTGCCCGCGGTGTTCCTCTCCTCGGGCACGTGGAGCCTGCTCGGCGTGGAGAACCGCAGCCCGCTCACCACGGCGGCGGCCTACGGCGAAAACTTCACCAACGAGGGCGGCTACCACTTCCGGTACCGCTTCCTGAAGAACATCATGGGGCTGTGGATGATCCAATCCATTCGCCGCGAACTGAACGGCATCACCTACGTTGTGGACGAGAAGGCCATCCGCAAGGGCCGCCTGCACCAGTACATGCGTGTGGAGGGCCTCGGTCAGGAAGTGGGCTTCGAGGATCTTATCCGCGCCGCTGACGAGGCGGAATGCGCGGGCGTTCAGGCTTCTATTGTGAACGTGAACGACGATCGGTTCCTCTCGCCTGATTCCATGATCGAGGAGATTTTGGAAGCCTGCGAGGAGACGGGCCAGGCGGTGCCGCAGACTTTGGGAGAGCTGATGCTCTGCGTCTACGAGAGCCTGGCGCGCTGCTACCGCGACGCCGTGGAAGGCTTGAGCTCGCTGGCGGGACACGGCTACAAATCCATCAACATCGTCGGGGGCGGCTGCCGCGACGGCCACTTGAACCGCCGCACTGCCGAGGTGTGCGGCCTTCCCGTGTACGCCGGTCCCGTGGAGGGCACCGCGCTCGGCAACCTAGCCGTGCAGATGCTCGCCGACGGGGTGTTCCCGCACCTCAAGGCCGTGCGCGCCGCCATTGCGGAGTCCTTCGACGTGCAGAAGGTGGAACCCTAGCGATTTTTGTGCGCGAACGAGTAGTTTCTTGATACGGCAACGAAAGCAACCATTCGAATCGACCGAACCAACAAGCAGAAGCAACAGAAAGGAAACCCGATGACTACCATGTACGATTTGGCCCGCGAGGAGTACGCCGCCCTCGGCATCGACACCGAGGCGGTGATGGAGAAGCTGGCCGCCAAGCCCATCTCGGTGCACTGCTGGCAGGGCGACGACGTGCTCGGCTTCGATCAGGAAGGGGGCCTCTCCGGCGGCATCCAGACCACGGGCAACTACCCTGGCCGCGCTCGCACCTTCGAGGAGCTGACCTGTGACTTCGAGGCCGCCATGGCCCTCGTGCCCGGCGCCAAGCGCATCAACCTGCACGCCTCCTACGCCGTCTTCACCGACGAGAACCCCTGGGTCGACCGCGACGCCATCGAGTACAAGCACTTCGAGCCCTGGGTCGCGTGGGCGAAGGCGCACGGCTACGGCATCGATTTCAACCCCACCATCTTCGGCCACCCCATGATGAACAACGAGCTGTCGCTGTCCTCGCCTGATGCGGCGACGCGCGACTTCTGGATCCGCCACTGCAAGGCCTGCCGCAAGATCTCCCAGCAGATCGGCGAGGCGCTGGACGACCAGACCCTTTGCAACATCTGGATTCCCGACGGCCTGAAGGACGTGCCCGGCGACCGCTTTGGCCTGCGCGAGCGCCTGCGCGATTCCCTCGACGAGATTTACGCCGTGAAGTACGACCGCGTCATCGACTCTTGCGAATCGAAGGTGTTCGGCATCGGATTGGAATCGATGACCGTGGGTTCCAACGAGTTCTACCTGGCCTACGCCGCCACGCACCCCGGCGTGTACGATCTGCTGGATCTGGGTCACTTCCATCCCACTGAGAACGTGGCTGACAAGCTCTCGGCCCTGCTGCTGTTCTTCGACAAGGTGCCGCTGCACGTGACGCGCCCGGTGCGCTGGGACTCCGACCACGTGGTGCTCTTCGACGACCCCACCAAGGAAGTGGCCATGGAAATCGCCCACATCCCGGGCGCGTGGGAGAAGGTCATCATCGGCCTCGACTTCTTCGACGCCTCCATCAACCGCGTGGGCGCCTGGGCCACGGGCACGCGCGCCATGGAAAAGTCGCTGCTCTACGCGCTGCTGCAGCCGGGCGAGCGCCTGAAGGAGCTGCAGGACACCTACCAGTTCACCGAGAAGATGATGCTGGCCGAGCAGGCGAAGAGCATGCCCTTCGGTGCCGTGTGGGACGAGTACTGCCGCCGCGCCGGCTGCCCGCTCGATGGCGAGCTGTACCCGGCCGTGGCCGCCTACGAGGCCAAGGTCCTGCCCGAGCGCATGTAAGGAGCAATCATGGCATTTTTCGATCAGGCACAGGAGATGCTTTCCCAAGGCATCGACACGGCGCGCGGGGCGGTGTCCGGCGTGGCCATGGAGCAGCTGGGGTTCGTGCGCGGGTTCGTGCGCCTGTGCAACGACGGCTGGGAGCAGGGCTGGCACGAGCGCAACGGCGGCAACCTCAGCTACCGCCTGCGTCCCGAGGATGTGGATACCGCCCGCAAGTTCTTCGACAAGGAGCCGCGTCCTTGGACGCCCCTCGGCGTTGAGGCGCCGACTATGGGCGGTGCGTACTTCCTCGTCACTGGCACCGGCAACTACATGCGCAATGTGGCGTCCGATCCCTCTCGCAACATCGGCATTGTGGAACTGTCCGCCGCCGGCGACGCCTACCGCATCGTGTGGGGCCTCGACGACGGGGGCCGTCCCACGTCCGAGTTCCCGACCCACGTCATGAACCACGCCGTGCGCGCCGCGGCCACCGACGGCACCTGCCGCGTCATCTACCATGCGCACCCCACCAACATCATCGCGCTTTCCTACCTGTTGCCGCTGGACGCGCGCACGTTCACGCGCGTGTTGTGGAAGGCCATGACCGAGTGCGTCGTCGTGTTCCCGGCTGGCGTCGGCGTGGTGCCCTGGATGGTGCCCGGTGGGGCCGACATCGCCCGGGCCACCTCCGAGCAGATGAAGACCTTCGACGCGGTGGTGTGGGCGAGTCACGGCCTGTTCGTCTCCGGCGCCGACTTCGATAGTACCTTCGGGCTTCTGCACACCATCGAGAAGGCCGCCGACATCTACGGGCGCGCCCGCGCCATGAACGGCGGCTCGGGCGAATTCCTGAACACCATCACCGACGAGGGGCTGCGGCAGATCGGCCGCGAGTTCAACGTCAAGATCAACGAGGCCATGCTGGATTTCCCCGCGGCATCGGCGACCGACAACTAAGCAACTAAGAAAGGGTCTGCAAAACTATGGCTCTGTCCCAAGAGAAAAAAGGCACCATCGCCGTATCACTCACCAACTTCCTCGACTCCGGCTGCATCGTGGCCTCGGGTGTGGCGCTGGCGGCCTGGGCGATCGCCTTCAACTTCGACAACGTGTGGGTGTCCATCTTGGGCGCCGTGGGCGCGAATGCCTTCGGCGCGGCGGTGGGCGCGCTCATCGGCGGCTTTCTGGCCGACCGCTTCGGGCGCAAGTTCATCTACACCTACAACCTGCTCGTGTACGCCACGGGCGTGTTCCTCATTATGTGCGCGGTGAACTTGCCCATGCTCTGCGCCGGCATCGTCATTTCCGGCCTGTCCGTGGGCGCCGGCGTACCGTCGTCGTGGAGCTACATCTCCGAGATGTCCTCCTCCACGAGCCGCGCCGCCAACATCGGCATCAGCCAGTTCGCCTGGTCCTGCGGCCCGGCGGTCATCTTCCTCATCGCGCTTCTGTTCTCGTTCATCTTCCCGACCTTCGGGCCGGACGGCGCGCTTCTGCCGGCGGGCACCTACGGGCCCTTCGACGGCCTGTTCGCCATGCGCCTGCTGTTCCTTATCCTGTTCGTGGTGGCGCTCATCGCGTGGAATCTGCAGCGCAAGCTGGAGGAGTCGAAGGACTGGACGGAAAAGCAGGACGCGGCCGCCGGCAAGCGCGACACCTTCATCCAGATGATGGGCCGCGCGCTGACCAACTCGGTGAACGTGAAGTCTATCGTGTTCCTGGTGGCGGTGTACCTGACGTGGAACATCGTGGCCGGCACCATGGGCCAGTTCATGCCCTACATGTACGCGGCGGCCGGGCATTTGGACGACACGACCATCTCGCTTCTACAGGCGGTCATGTGGATCCTCACGGCGGTGGGTTCGCTTGCCATCTTCTCGAAGTTCGGCGACAAGATCCCGCATCGCATCCTGTTCGCGGCCACGGCCGTGATGGCGCTGGCGGCCTGGGTGGTCATGGTGTTCTTCGGCATGCAGCTGGAAGCGGGCACGGCCGATAGCTGGGGCTGGCTTCTGTGGGTGTTCGTGGCGCTGTGGGGCATCTCAGCCGGCTTCTCGGCCCAGTGCTTCTATGCGCTGTGGTCGACGGAGCTGTTCCCGACGCTGTATCGCGGCGGCGTGCAGGGCATCATGTTCTTTTTGGTGCGCGGCGTGCTGGGCATCTGGTCGCTCGTGGCCGTGGCGGGCCTCGGCGTGGAAACCCCTGCGGGCTTCGTGACTGCCGGCATCATCATGTGTGGCTTCCTTCTGGTGTCGCTCGTGGTGGGCGTCATCTGGTGCCCCAACACCCAGGGCCGCACCCTCGACGAGATCACCGAGGAGCGCTACGGGAAACATATCGATTAGCTGCACCCCAGGCACACCGTCGTGTTGCGCCGAATACGCGCTGCCATTTGCCGAGCGCGATCTTAATTCCTCAACGACCCTGCCTCGGCGGGGTCGTTTTGCGTGGGGCGTGAAAACGAACCGCCCCTTTCGTAACGTCGGTTTCGCTTACCAGAAAACTCCTCGAAACAATGCGCCATTAACTTGGAACGTGCCGGGTGCAGCCGTTGCGGTGGCTCCGACGTGGTATCTTATTCCGATCATCGACCCGAGTGAGGAGCGAACCCGTTATGTCGAAAGTGACCGATCTGTACGGCTCCATGGTGTTCAACGAGCATGTGATGCGCGAGCGTCTGCCGAAGACCACCTACAAGCAGCTGATGAAAACCATCAAGGAAGGCGCGCCTCTGAACGAGGACGTGGCCAACGTCGTCGCCCACGCCATGAAAGAGTGGGCCATCGAGAAGGGCGCCACCCACTACACTCACTGGTTCCAGCCGCTGACGGGCATCACTTCCGAGAAGCACGACAGCTTCATCGATCCCACCGATGACGGCTGCGCCATCATGACCTTCTCCGGCAAGGAACTCATCCAGGGCGAGCCCGATGCCTCCAGCTTCCCCTCCGGCGGCCTGCGCGCCACCTTCGAGGCCCGCGGCTACACCGCCTGGGATCCCACCTCCTACGCCTTCATCAAGGACGAGGTGCTCTGCATCCCCACGGCTTTCTGCAGCTACACCGGTGAGGCGCTCGACAAGAAGACGCCGCTTCTGCGCTCCATGAAAGCCATCGAGACCCAGGGCCGCCGCGTGCTCGACCTGTTCGGCGACGACTCGTCCGATCGCGTGACCACGACCCTCGGCGCCGAGCAGGAGTACTTCCTCATCTCCGAGAAGGACTACGAGAAGCGCCTCGACATCATGCTCACGGGCCGCACGCTGTTCGGCTATCCGCCGGTAAAGGGCCAGGAGCTGGAGGAGCACTACTTCGGCGCCATCCGTCCCACGGTGAACGAGTTCATGAAGGAGCTCGACGACGAGCTGTGGGCGCTCGGCATTTCCGCGAAGACCAAGCACAACGAGGTGGCCCCGGCCCAGCACGAGCTGGCGCCCATCTTCGCCGAGACGAACCGCGCGGTGGACGAGAACCTGCTCACCATGGAGAAGATGAAGCTTCTGGCCAGCCACTACGGCCTGGTGTGCCTGCAGCACGAGAAGCCCTTCGAGAGCATCAACGGGTCGGGCAAGCACAACAACTGGTCCATCTCCGCCGGCGGCCGCAACCTGCTCGATCCGGGCGAGAACCCCATGGAGAACCTGCGCTTCCTCGTGTTCCTCACCGGCGTTATTGAGGCGGTCGACGAGTACCAGGAGCTTCTGCGCATGTCGGCGGCGAGCGCCGGCAACGACCACCGTCTCGGTGCCAACGAGGCGCCGCCGGCCATCGTGTCCATGTTCCTCGGCGACGAGCTGGGCGCGATTGTGGAGGCGCTCATCGACGATCACGACTACACCTCGGCCGAGCGCGTATCCATGGACCTCGGCGTGGACGTGCTGCCGAACTTCATCAAGGACAACACCGACCGCAACCGCACGAGCCCCTTTGCCTTCACGGGCAACAAGTTCGAGTTCCGCATGCCCGGCAGCGCCCAGAACCTGTCGGACGTGAACATGGTGCTGAACACGGCCATGGCCAAGTCGCTGAAGGAATTCGCCGATCAGATGGAAGGCAAGACCGGCGAGGAGTTCGAGGCGGCCGCCATCGACTACATCAAGCGCACCCTGCGCGACCACGAGCGCATCATCTTCAACGGCGACGGCTATTCCGAGGAATGGGAGAAGGAGGCCGAGCGCCGCGGTCTGGCGAACCATCGCACCACGGCCGACGCGCTGCCGTGCCTGGTCGACCAGAAGTCCATCGACTTGTTCGGCGAGTTCGGCGTGCTCACCGAGGACGAGGTTCGCTCCCGCTACGAGGTGAAGCTGGAGAAGTACAACAAGATCATGAACATCGAGATCCGCGCCATGAAGCGCTTGGTGCGCCGCGATTATCTGCCGGCCATCAACCGCTACGCCGCCAAGCTCGCCAACGGCATCACGGCCATCAAGAATGTGCTTCCGGAGGGCGACACGTCGTTCATGAAGGACAAGCTGGAGAAGCTCGTGGCCGGCGCCGCCGAGATCAACCGCCAGCTGGAGAAGCTGCATGAGCTGCACTACGCCTCTCTGGAAGTGGAGGATCAGCAGAAGCGCGCGGACATGAACGCCCACGAGATCATCCCCGTGATGGACGCCCTGCGCGCGGCCGTTGACGCCATGGAGATCATCGTCGAGCGCGAAGCCTGGCCGGTGCCCACCTACAACGAGATCCTCTTTTACGCATAGTCGACTTCGCCGGAAATCTTGCCTATAAAGAAAAGGCCCCCTGGAGGGCCTTTTCTTGTGCGTCTTGCTTGGGGCGCTTACACGCCCTGGCGGAGGCTGGCGGCTACGGCGTGGAGGATGTCGTTGCGCTGGGTGCTCGCCACGAGGCTCGCCAAGGGAGCGGCGGCCAGCGGCATGTTGGCGTCGCAGAGCTCGATGAGCGCGCGGCCCACCACTTCCATCACGTCGTCCAGGGGCGCCAAGGGCACGCCGGCCGTGCGCAGGCAGGCCACAGGGTCCCAGTCGCTGCCGGGCACGTTGTTGCCCATCTCGCTCACCAAATCATTGCGCTCGCGCAGGGCGGCCTCGCCCATGGGGCTCGTCTCCGGCACACGCAGGTAGCAGGCCAGCGCCTCGGGCAAACGTCCCGTCTGCCAGTAGGCGAAGGCCAGCCGGTAGTACACATAGGCGATGTCGTTCCCGGTGACGGCCACGCGCAGGGCATCGCGGGCCACGTCGATGATCCGGTCGTAGTGGTCGCCCTCGGCGAAGCAGGTGATGAGGTCGTTGTAGGCCGGGGCGCTTGTGGGGGCCAGCTCGATGCAGGCTCGGGCCTGGGCCTCGGCGGCGTCCAAGTCGCCCATGTCGCGGTAGATGCGCGAGAGCGACGAGCGGGCCGCCTGGCCGATGTCCGAGGCGCGCACGTAACGCACGGTGGGGTCGCTTTCCACGAGGCTCGTCAGATAGCGGGCGAAGACGTTCTCGCAGTACAGAAGGCGGCGCGGCTCGGCGGGCTGGGCGAGGTCGTCCGCTATGACGTCGGTCGTCGCGGCGGCGCTCGTCTCGGCGACGATGTCCTCCAGCTGGGCCACCGCCAGAAGCAGCGAGTCGTCCTTCTCCTCCATGATGGCGCGGTAGCGGGCGGCCAGATCGGCGTTCTGCTCGCTCATAACGTCCAAATCGCTCACGATGTCGGCATGCAGAAGCCCGCGCAGGTTCTCCGGCAAAGGACGGGTGTCCTCGGCCACGGGGGTGAAGGGAACCGACAGCTCCACCGGCAGCGGCTCGACGGGCTGCAAGTTGCCCGCCTCGTCGATGTTGACGGCGAACTGGGCCAGATGCAGCATGTCGAACAGCGCAGCCGGGTCGCATTCGGTGGCCGGCGCGGAGAACTCGCCGCTGCGGATCTTCGCCATGGCGCCCATGGTGAAGGGGATGCGGCCGAACTCCAGCGACATCACGGTCGGGCCCGCGATGGAACCCTCGCGGCCGTTCACGACGACGCGCGTCACCCCGACGGAGGTGCCGAAAGCGGCGGCGGCAATGAGAGCCGCCAGGCGCAGGGCGTAGGCGGCCGCGGCGGCAGGACGCTGGGCGGTGCAATCGGCCCACTGGCCCGCGGTGCTGCTCCAGCGCGACTTCGGGAACACGTCGGGGGTGGGCAGCGACACGCTGGCCACAATAGTACCCGTGTCGGCATCGCAGGCGAAGCGGTACTCCAGGCGGAAGGGGAGCACCATGGCCTCGCAAGCGGCGGCCAGGCGCGTGGAGAGATCCCAGTTGCCGCCGCGGGTGCCCGTGGTGCCGTACTGGGTGTCCAGCTTGTTGTCGCGGTCGGCGGCGGTCAGGTAATCGTTGGCGTCGTTGGCGATGGAGCGCAGCACCTGCCAGTCCAGCTCGCTGCAGGCGCCCTCGGTCGTGGCGCTCACAAAGGCGGTGCCCTCGTCGCCTTCCAAGGCCTTCGAAATGAGGGCCAAACGATCGAGCACGGACTCGATGCGCAGAATGGTGCCCCGGTTGCCGGCTGAAATCGTGCTGTCGTCGAAGATGGACCAGAACAGGCCCGTGGTGTTCAGGCGGCGCAGCTCCACCGGATGCTCCACGGCGATGGCGCGCAGGCTGGGCGCCTCGGCTTCGGAGAGCAGGCGGGCGGCGTAGGCATCGAAGCCCGAAGACGAGGTCGGGTCGGCCGGGTCGGCCATGGACACGCGGAACAGCAGGCCGTCGATGGCGTCGGGCAGCGGGGTGGCGGTGAACTCCGCCAGCGCGTCGCGGGTGGTGCGGCCCGAGGCGGTGGCGCCGGCCGCGTTCTGGGAGCCGCCGTCTTTGGCGGGCTTCTCGGGGTTGTTGCCCTTTTTGCGGAAGAAATCGAACACGGCGGAACCTTTCACCGGAGTAGTTGGATAAGTCTGCCCATTGTCCCACAGTGCGCGGCGTTTCACCGTGTCAACTTGGGAGAAAGTGCCAGACCATCACGGTTTTCAGGGGTTTTCTCGTCCCAATTGACTGAGCAAGGAAATTGTCAATAACAAAGCTGCGTGGGAAGGTCAGGAATAGGGCTCTTCGGCCCACGTCGATCAGGCATTGTGCAGTTTGTAGCCCATGCCCCACACCGTTTGCAGGTAGTTGTCGGTGCCCGTGGGCTTCAGCTTGCGGCGCAGGTTCGACACGTGCACGTTCACCGTGGAGTCCTCCACCGAGTAGGGCTCGCCCCACGCCAGCTCGAATAGCTCCTGCTTGGTGAACACCTTCTGCGGCCGCCCCATGAGTAGCTCTAAAATGTTGAACTCCGTGCGCGTGAGGGCTACCTCCTCGCCGTCGACGCGAAAGACGCGCCCGTCGGGATCCAGCTCCCAGCGGCGGAAGGCGAGCAGCCGCTGGTAGCCGCCCGCGTCTGTGGCACTCGCGCCCGTCCCGGTGTTCGCGCGCTCGGCGCGGTGGCGCCGCTGCACCTCGATGCGGGCCTGCAGCTCGTCTAGGTCGAAGGGCTTGGTCAGGTAGTCGTCGGCGCCGGCTGAAAGCAGCGCGATCTTGTCAGCGGCGGTGATGCGCGCCGAAATGACGATGATAGGCAGCGCGCTGTCGGCGTCGCGGATGGCGCGCACGATCTCCTCGCCGGGGACGCCGGGCAGCATGAGATCGGTAATGACCACATCCGGGCGCTGCTCGCGCAGAAGCATGAGGCCCTCGGTGCCCGAGAAGGCCTGGCGGCAGCGGTAGCCGCGGCGCTCCAGGTGCGCGCAGACCACCTCGTTGATGGAGGGATCGTCCTCGATGATGAGTATGTCGGCAACGGTTTCCACAGGAAGCAGGATAATACGCGCGGATGCGTTGGCGTCGGCATCTTCAAACAATCTTAACGCTTCGCCAGAACTTTCTTTAATTCCCGCGTCCACACTGAAAGTCATTGGAAATGCGGTATAAGCGAGAAAGGACAAAGCGATGGGATGTATGCGAGAAGGGAGACGGCCGTGAATGTCATTGAAGCGCGCGGGCTGACCAAGGTCTACGACGGTCGGGCTGTGGTGCGCGATTTCACCATGACCGTGGCTGCGGGCGACATCTACGGCTTTGTGGGGAAAAACGGCGCTGGCAAATCGACGGTCATGAAGATGATCTGCGGCGACGCCCTTCCGACGGCTGGCGAGGTCGTACTGTTCGAAAGCGATCGAGCTTCGGCGGGGGACGGGGAGCCCGAAGACGGCGGCGTGCGGCGCATCGGCGTGCTGATCGAAGAGCCGGGGCTGCTTTTGAACCTGTCGGCCTACCGGAACCTCATGGCGAAGGCACTCGCCTGGGGCATCGTGGACGGCCCGGCCCGCTGCGAGGAGGTGCTCAGGCTCGTGGGGCTCTCCTCGGTTGGCAACAAGAAGGTGCGCGGGTTCTCGCTTGGCATGAAGCAGCGGCTGGGGCTCGCCATGGCGCTGCTCGGCAGTCCCGATGTGCTGCTGTTAGACGAGCCTTTCAACGGGCTCGACCCCGAGGCGACGCGCGCCATGCGCAACCTCATCGTGCGCGTGAACGAAACCTTGGGCATCACGGTGGTCGTCAGCTCGCATGTGCTCGATCAGCTCGATCGCATGGCCACGCGCTACGGGGTCATCGCCGACGGGCGCATGGTGCGCGAGATGACGGCCGAGGAGGTGGCCGCCGAGTGTCGCAGCAGCCTGCGCGTTCGCACCGAGAGCCCGGCCCGGGCGCTGGCACTTTTGGAAGAGGCGTATCCCGCGCTCGCCTTCAAGGCGGAGCTGGACGGGGCCATTGTTATCACGGGGGACTACGACGATGGTGCTATCAGCCGTCTGCTTGCCGGCGCCGGTGAGGTGGTGCGTGAGTTGTCCCAAGACCACCGCGATCTGGAAGAGTACTTCGTGGAACTGATGGAAGGGGGCGCGCAGTATGTTTAACCTGTTGAAGAGCGATATCTACCGTCTCGTGCACGGCAAAATGCTCTGGGTGGCCGCTATCGTGCTGGTGGCTCTGTCCGCTCTGGCCGCCGGCATGATGCACTGGGTGTCCTCGCCGGAGTTTCTGCGCATGACGGCGACGAGTTTCGAGATGACCGTGAACGTCGGCGACGGGGTGACCGGCGGGGCCGGCGTCCTGGGCGAAGGAGATGCTGCCGCTGCGAATGCATCAGCGGAAGCTGCGGCTGCGGCCGGCGCCTCGGGGCGCGGCCTGTCGCTGGATGAGCTGGACACGCTAGGCGCTGCCGAGGCCGCCGGATCGGCCGAATCCGAAGAGGACAGCGTGCGCGACGATGAGACGGCGAGCGATTCCGCATTCGCCTCGAGCGAGCTGTGGGATCTTGTCGCTGACAATCCCGAGGCGCTCAGCGACGCCGATTTCGAAGGAGTGTCCCGCGACATGCGCACCCTGGCCTCGCCGGCCGATATGCTGGGAGATATGGCGGTGTCGGGAGGGGCGCTGGCCATGGTCGTCTCGCTGGTGACGGCACTCTTTCTTGCCCAGGACTTCTCCATGCGCTTCGCGCGCAACTTGGTGATGGATCGCCGGGGGCGCGTGCGCTACTACGGCGAGAAGCTGGTGCTCGTCGGTCTTCTCGCGGCCTTCTATCTGGCCGTGGCCGCCCTGGCCGGAGCCGCGTCCTTCGCGGCGGCAGGCTTCACCTATGCGGCGGCAAGCCCGTTGGGCGACCTGGCGCTCTTCCTCGGGCTGGCCTGGCTTTTGGCCTTCGCCTACGGGTGCACGACGGCGGTCATCGTGTGGGCGAGCCGCAGCGCCGGGGCCGGGGTGGCCTGGGCGCTCGTGGTCAGCTCCGGCATCGCCGGCTCGCTTCTCGGCCAGGTGCTGCTTCTGCTGGGCCGGGGCGTGCCCTGGATCGGCGCGTTGGAGCCGTGGATGCTCGCCTCCTGCATGCAGAATGTGGGCAATCACGCCTCGACGCTGCTCGCGACGCCTGCTGCCGCCCCGCTGACCATGGCGCCCCTCGCTGTGCAGGTGCTCATCGTGGGCGGTGTCGCAGTTGCCCTCTGCGCCGCGCTGTCGTTCGGCCCGCTGCGCAAGCGCGATTTGTAGGAGACATCTGGTGGAGTGGCGTGACAACGTCTCACTGCATGCTAGTCTCCGTAGGGGGCGACCTCGGTCGCCCCTTGCCACAACTAGAGCCATGCGACAGGTGCTCTGCAACAAACGAAACGAGAAAGGACAGTTGTGACGCTTGCCATTTGCTTCGGAGGCCTGGCGCTCTGCGGGTTCGCGATGGTGCTGCTGTACGGCCACGAGCTTCGTCGTATGGCCCGCTTTTTGCGAGCTCGCGACGGGCGTTCCAACAGCCGCCTGACCACCGAAATGCCCGGACCTGGTTTCGCCGATCTGGCCCGCGCGGTGAACGGCACGCTGGATGCCGCCGACCAACGCGAGCGCGAGCGCTCCGCCGAGCAGCGCCAGTTCCAGCGCGACCTGGCGAGCCTGTCCCACGACATTCGCACGCCGCTCATGGGTGCGAAGGGCTACGTCTCCCTAGCCGCCGAGGAGCCGGACGGCGCTCGTCGCGCCCATTACTTGCAGGCGGCCGAAGCGCGCCTGGCCGACATGGAAGGCCTGCTGGACGCGCTGTTCGCCTACGCCCGCGCCACCGATGCCGCGTCCGATCTGGATAGGCGCCCCCTTGTCGTTCTGCCCGTGCTCGCCGAAGTGCTCACCGGTCAGTTTCCCGCTTTCGAAGAGCGCGGCTGGGAGCCGGCGGTGGACTTCCCCGACGAATCCTTGATGGTTGAGGCCGACAGCGAGGCGCTGGCTCGCATGTTCGAGAACTTGGTGAGCAATGCCCTGCGCTATGGGACGTCCGCGCCGTCCATCGTTCAGCGGGGCCGCAGCTTGACCTTCTCCAACAAGGTGCCCGATCCGACGGCTATCGACGTCAATCGCCTCTTCGAGCGCTTCTACCGCGCTGATGCGGCCCGTGCCCACGGAGGGGCGGGGCTGGGTCTCGCTGTGGTGGCCAGCCTCGCCGCCGCTCAGAACATAGAGGTCGAGGCCTCTTTGGAAGGCGACGAGCTCTTCTTGACCCTCGTCTTTCCCGCCACCCCCTAAGAGGCGCAGTAGGAGAGAAGGGCACATCTGGATTCACAAGGGCCGCTATCTGCCGCAATGAAAGCGGGGCTGCAACCTCACGTGAGGTTGCAGCCCCGTGTCGTTCTGCCCGACCCTGCGTACGCTAGAGCGCGGCGATTTCGCGGTAGGCGTTCATGGCCGTCTTGCGGCTCATCTTCGACGTGTCTCCCTTGAGAAAGGCGTAGAAGTTGCCCTTGTTCAGGCGGGTGACGCGGCAGGCCTCGGCGCGGGTCATGTTCTTGTCGGCCAGAAGATCGCCGAAGGCGGTCGAGACGTACTTCAGGATTTTGCGGTCGACCTCGATGCGCGAGGAATCGGTGCGCCATTCGACGAGGATAGTTTTGAACGGGTCGCCGTCGGGCAACATGCCCAGGTACACCTCCAACGGACGCCCCGACGCATGCCAGTGTTCGACGAACTCGTCGAACATTTCGGCCGCTTTCGTGCCCTCCGCGCGCCGGAGCAGGTATTCCTCGCGTCCGTCGCAGATCGCAAGCAGAAGAAGCGGCGCGAATGCCTCGGGATGCGCATCCTCGGCGGCGGCGAAGAACTTCTTCGTGCTTGTAGTGTTTAAACCGGTCAAACCTTGGCAGCGTTTAAGTAGGAAATAGCGGAATGAACAGGCCATACTTCTCCTTTCTCTCTGAGAGCCGAAATTATTAATAGAATCAAATAATACTTTTCATGACCGAATTAATCAAGAAAAAGTTCGCGATCGCCACAAATGCCCCAAAATTCGTAGCCCGATCGGGGAAAATGTCAGAAACTCTGAAGAACTGCGGCAAAAAGCTAGGTCGGGCTGCGGATTCGAACGTGCGATCCGCAGCCCGAGGTGGATTTTTGGAACAGAACCCATAGCCAGGGAAAGGAAAATGTCAGGGAACTCAAAGGAGCGCGGCAAAATGTAGGGCCGGGCTACGGGTTGGGATGAAATCAGCTTCCCCTGTGCGGAATGAGCAGAAGCGAATGGCGATTCACTTCCGCTATGTTAAATTAGCAGAAGTGAATCTCGGTTCGCTTCCGCAATGGTTAAAGCAACAGAAGCGAAATCGTGAGCAAGGGGCATCGGCGTGAGTCCCTAGGAGATTCTGCGGCCGTTGCGGCAGGAGATGCGCGGCGGCCGCAGCTCCGCACGGGGTTACAGCTCCACTTCGTCGATGAGGTGGATGAGATCTTGCTGGCTGTGGATGTTCAGCTTGCGGTAGATGTGGCGGATGTGGGTCTTCGCCGTGCCTTCGGAGATGTAGAGCTGCTGCTGGATGTGGGAGGACTTGTAGCCGCGGGCCAGGTAGTACATGACCTCGCTTTCGCGGCGCGACAGCAAGTAGGTGTTGGCGACGATCTCGCAGCGCTGGCGGAAGCGGCCCCGGGCGGCGGGCGTGTCGTCGGCGGGCGCGGGGGCGACGGCCTCCTCGGCGAAGATGGAGCGCGAGAAGTCCATGGCCTGACGGGCGGGGGAGGGGGCAGTGGAGGCAGAGCTTGCGGTGCCGGAAGCGGCGCTTGCATCCGATGCATCGTCCTGCATGGCGTCCACGGCGGTCGGGCCTTCTGCGGCGGAAACGACAGAAGATGCGGAGGCGATCTGCCCCGATGCCGCGCCGGAGGTTTCGCCCAGCTCGGCAAGGGCGGCCACGACGGCCTGCTCCCAGTTCGCAGGGGCCTGGGTGCGCACGTCGGTCTGCTCGGGGGCAGAGGGGACCGCGCCTTCCCGGGCACGTTCCAACGCATCTGCTTTCCCCTCGTTCACCACGATGAGCGGGGCCCGCGAGGCGCTCTGTACGGCCACCTTCCTCGGTGTTACGGCCACGATGGAGGCCATCTCGTGCTCGTCGGGCAGAAGCGCGTAGGCGAGCATCGTGGCGACCAGCACGATGAGCACGGTGCCCATCTCCCCCAGACCCGTCGGCGCGCCGAGGGCGCCGGTGAACAGGGGGAGGGAGGATCCGCCGAGGGCCGCCAGCGCCATAACACCGCGGCCGAGGCCGAATACGAAGATGGGGGAGAGGCGGAAGCGCTGGGAGAGCTCCGAGAAGAAGATCCACATAAGCGCCTCGAAGGACATGTATCCGACAAGCACCACCGAGGTCCCCCAAAACGACGTGCCCCCGGTCGTGAAGGGGATGAAAATGGCCGTTACGGCGATGAACGGGATGAGCGGCCGGAAGAAGATATGCCAGCGCTCGTCGCCGCCGAGGGCGAGAAACGTCACCATAATGAGCACCGTGGCGACGCAGGCGGTGACGAACAGCAACGCCTGATCTTCGAAGGCGCTGCCGGGCAGGATGGTCTCAATGGAGTTTTGGCGCATGATGCCCAGGGCCACGCCGAGGAAGAACACCGGCAATCCGAAGCGCATCACGAAACGCGCGTGATTGATGGGCAGCGGCTGGAAAAAGAGCTGACGATTGTCGAAATCGAGGCTCACGTGGCGACGCAGCACAAGCAGGAGGGCGATTTCCGCAAAGGGGATGAGCGCGCTTGCCGCGCCGCCCCACGGGAAGGGGATCTGGTGCAGCACGAGGCCGTAGATGCCGAATCCGATGGCGATGGAGAGCGCTCCGTTAATGATGATGGAGGCTGAGTCGCGCCGCGAGAAGGCGATGCCCCAAGCAAGCAGCAAGATGGAAGAGCCCGTTCCCGTCAGGATGCCCGAAATGATTTGCAGCGTGCTGCCGTCGAAGGGCGATTCCGCGCCCGACCCGAGCAAGAGAAGCGTTCCCGTTGCGCCGAGTAGGGCGGCTGCAACGAGGGTGGGGGTAGCGTGCAGCGCTCGGATGAGCTTGGTGTCGAGGATGCTTGCGATAAGCAACAGCAGGCCGTAGATGAGGATCGAAACGAAATAGGCCAGGGACAGTTGATCGTTGAAGGGCCCGGCCTGGAGGCCTCCGGTTCCGAAAATGCCGCCTTTGTCGAACATGGAGCTGTAGATCCACGCTTGATGCAGGCCGTAGCCGAACGAAATGAGACTTAATTCGCCGAAGGATGCGCCTTCCTTGAAGTCGATTTTGATCGTAACGCGAGGAACCTGAAACCCCATAATCCCCCTCCTGTGCGCCCGGCCGTCTCACCAGGCAAGATGGTGCTTAATAGTTGAGTCAGGGGATTATAGATAGCGGATGATGCTTCGTCAACCCCGCCTTCCCAAGCCCCTTTCCCGTGGCCCGCGCTGCGTGCGAGTTCCGGCTCGTGCCTGCGACCTCGCGTGCGCGCCCTGCGCAGGATGCGCAGGGCCACCGCTGGTCGACGATGGCCCCGCGACGGTCGGCGACCTACTTGGTCACCGTGATCACCACGTTGTCGTAGCGATCGAGAACGGTCGAGCCATCGCCCTTCGCGGGGGCGGTGTAAGCCTCGCTCACGTTCTGGGACGTGGCGGCGTAGGCGCCTTCCGCGTCCTTGTAGGCCTGCACATCGCCGGTGGGGTACACGCTGATCTCAGCGTTGTAACTGTTGGCGGCGAGGTAGTCGGCCACCGACTGAACGTCATAGTTGTGAATGGCGTCCAGCCCGTTTTGGTTCTCGCTGGAGATGATGCCCTCGGTAAGGACGACATCGGCCGTGCTGCCCGCCGGAACGAACATCAGGTCGGAGTGCACGTCGCCTCCCACGGCGGTCTCGTCGACCACCATGAAGACCTCGTAGCTACCCAGACCGTCAGAGGAATCCGACACGCTGTCGTCGTGCACGTAGTAGAAGCCGTACGCCGGGACAGCGATCAGGGCTGCGCACAGGCAGGCCAGAACCGCGATGGCAAGAACCTTCTTGCCGAATGCTGCGTTGGTCATAAGTGCTCCCTCAATCGTGGTCGCCCCGCAGTTTCGCAACGCAGCCCCATTATGACGCGCGCCCGCGAAAGGTCAAGGGCAAAACCCCAGGTGCAGCGCATAATCATCCTCGCAGAAGGGCGAAATCATCATGAGAGGATGATGCCGCTTTTCGCAAAGATGGGCCTGGTCGTATGAGCTGGGTGCCGCGATGCTTCCTAGAATGTGGGACGAAGAGGATAGGAAGCGGCGTCTGCTATCGGATTGCCCGAGCGAACGAAGGGCGAAGAGAGCCTTCTGCGCATCGGGGATCGCGATGACGACCGCGCGCGAAACGAGAGAGGAAACCTGTATGGCCTATCAGCATCAGGGTTCTTGCGCGAGCGCCGGGGACACCCTCGAGCTGCTCGCCTTCGACGACGAGTTCGACCCCTTGGCGGTGGACGACTCGGAAATCGATCAGGAATGGATGGACGACGAGAACCCCTACGACACCATCGACTACCCCACTATGCGCAACATGCCCGAGACGGTGCACCACGATCCGGTGTACTCGCCGGCACGCCAAGGTAGTGCCACCGAGGCGCTTCAGGCGCTCATTGTCCGCAACCCCAACCGTCGGCCCGTGCTGCTGAACATCATCGGCCTGTGCGAGGGCGGCTGCGCCTCGAGCATCATTTCCGAGCGCGTGGATGAGTGGCAGCGCGACAACTGGTCGGTGTACGCGCCGATGACGCTGTGCCGCATGCTGGAACGCGCCGGGGCGCTCGTGTTGGAGATGCCCGAGGTGACCGACGAGCACGAGAGCGTCGAGGAAGGCGTGAGCTACCTGGAGATTCGCGAGACCGTGGATCCGGTGTGGCGCTCGACGCCCGAAGCCTTGGCCCTGCGCGAGGAATACCTCGCTGGCAAGAGCTTCCGCGCAGTCGTTCTGGGCTCCGACGAGGCGCGCTACGCCGAGGTGTACCGCGCGGTCATGGAGGCGCTCGCCGAGGCGCCCCGGAAGCTGGCCGACATCGAGAGCCTGACCGACACCATGGACATCACCAAGTCGCCGCGCCGCTTCGGCCAGCATTTCATCGACGTGCTGGAAACCTGCGATTGCGTCATCTGGGGCGATGGCGCCTGGAACTTGACCGATTTGGGGCGGGCCATGCTCGCCGAGCTTGCAGACGTTAAGGAGGCGTAAGAGCCATGGCCGTTATGGAAGAAGCCGTTGAGGAAGTTGCCGCTCCCGAGGAGGTGAATCTCGTCGAGCTGATGAATGCCCGCGCCCGATCCTACGGTATGCTGGCGCGCTTGTTCCGCGAAGAGGTGGATTTGCCGACCCTGCGCGAGCTGCAGCAGATGCGCTTCCCTCAGGCCACGGGCAACGCGGCTGCCGACGAGGGGTAC
This sequence comes from Adlercreutzia sp. CNCM I-6207, assembly GCF_977072305.1. Classification (NCBI taxonomy): domain Bacteria; kingdom Bacillati; phylum Actinomycetota; class Coriobacteriia; order Eggerthellales; family Eggerthellaceae; genus Adlercreutzia; species Adlercreutzia sp. CNCM I-6207. The sequence goes on along the minus strand of NZ_CDRVLZ010000012.1, from coordinate 19,726 downwards.
CACCAGCTCTACGATTATCTGAAGCGTGCCTGGGACGACTCGGTGACCGAGCTCGCCATCGATTACGTGAGCACGTTCATCGGCCATGGCGTGAACGGGTACTCCGCCGCCTACCCCTACGAGTCGGTGTACACCTCCGAGCGGCGCCTGCTCATGCAGGAGGCCCGGGCCGAGGTGCTGGCCACCCTGCGCGAGAACGAGCTTATGCGCGGCTCCTGGAACGAGGCGGAGGACCACATTGCGCTGGAGCTGGAGTTCATGCAGCGTATGGCCCTGCGCGCCGCCGAGGCTTTGGACGATGCCGCCGAGGACGAGGCTGTCGCCTACCTGCGCACGTCCTACGATTTCCTTGAGAACCACCTGTTGAACTGGGTTCCCATGCTGGTCGCCGATATGCGCATGCATGCCCGCACCCTGTTCTACCAGGGCTTGGCCCAGCTGACGCTGGGCTCCCTCCAGGAAGACGAAGCCGTCCTGCGCGAGCTTCTGGACTCCGTGGAAGCTTAGCGGCTTTTGATGCCTCCGCTGCGACGAGGCGTCCCAACCCTACCAATCCCTTCCTTCTTTCCCCTCCTTTGTCGGCCCCGCCCCTCCTCGGCGGGGCCGACCCATTTTTGGGCGCGCGACCGCACAACGTGTGGGCTGATTTGCTTAAGAAACGAGCGCATAAGAAAAGCCCCAATCGGGGCTTTTCTTGCAGGAGGGCTTCGGGGGAAAGACTAGTCCATGCCCAAATCGGCGAGGAGGGCTTGGCCGCCGAGGGTGATGGGGGCGGCCGCGCCGGCCTCGGCTATGAAGCAGGTGGGGCGCAGGGTGGCGATACGCTCGCCGTCTTCCATGCGCACGCGGGCCACCTGCATCTTCGTGCGCTCGGCCAGCTCGAGGGGTGCTCGGCTGAACGTGGAGAACATCAGCGCGTCGGTGGCTTTGGCGACGCCGGCGGCAAACGTGCGGCGATCGGCCTCGCGCACGCGGTCGCGGTCGGCGTCGGTGGAGACCACCTCGAAGGCGTCGCGGGCGGGCATGAAGCCGTCCACGCAGCCAGTGACGTACAGGGCGCGGTAGCCGCAGCCACACAGCTGCTCGTAGGAGCTGACGCGCACGGCGCGGACGTTGGCCTCGTGGGTGGGGAAGAGCTGCGTCTCGCGGATCATGGCGTACAGGGTCGCGGCGTCCTCGTCGCCGGCCAGCGTCGCGGAAAGCGCTGCGAAGTCGCGCAGCTTGTCGGCGCCGAGGGCCGCCAGCAGGTTGCGCCCGCGGCGTCCCGCATGCGCGGCGATCATCGCGCGACCGGCCTCATAGCGCTCGGCCAGACGTTCGGCCCGGGGGAAGGGCTCCGCTTCGCCGGCGGTGCGGGCGGCCAAGGCCGCCTCCAGGGCGTCCAGAATGCCGGCATTGTGCTCGTCGCACCACTCCATCAGGAAGTGCCAGCCGTCGGAATAGGTGAGGTAGTTGCCGAAGCCCACCCACGCGCGCCAGGCGAACAGGTCGTCCGGGTCGGCCAGCAGGTTCAGCGATGTGTAGGCCACAAGTGCTCGGGCGCGGTTCGTGTCGCGCGGATCGCCGGCCAGGCGCTCGAAGCCCAGCGACGACACCGTAAAGCCGCGGCGGACGAGCATCTGCTCGAAGGCGTGCGCCCACTGCTTGTTGGGGGCGACGACGCAAATGCCGGATTGAGCCGCTTCAGGGTCGTCGGCATTCACGGCGAACAGGTAGCGCGTCAGCCCGTTGAATTCCTCGTCCGGCGTGTTCCACTTCACCGTGGCGATGTCGCGTATGGTTCCCTCGCGCTGGTCGGCCGCAAGCGCCTCCTCGTTGCCCGCGCGGACAACGGCATCGCAGAACGCGGTGACGTTGGGGTTGCCGAAGGCGGTGTCCAGCGTGAACACGGTCACGTTCCGGCGCAGGGTGTCGAAGGTGGCGAAACCCTCGGGGGCCGGGAAGCTCGTGGCAACGCGCACGGTCTCGTCCGGATTGCCGGCGACGATGAGCTGGTCGCGGGCGAGCAGGCACAGGCAGGTCTGCTGAGCTGCGGAAAGGTTCTGGAAGTCGTCGGCGAGCACGAGGGCAAACCACTGTCGCGCGCCAGCGCCCGCATCACTTTGCAGGTAGCGCCCGCAGAGGTAGGCCACCTCATCTTCCAGCATGGCGTTCGTGGCGCTAAGCAGGCGATGGGCCAAATCCAGCACGTCCTTCTCCTCGCCGACGGCCCAGTCCTCTTCGGGGGCAAGCGCGCACCATTGCTGCTTGATGTGGCCGAGCTCCGAGCGCAAGCGGCGGGCGGGCGTCCCCAGGGTTTTCATATCCTCCAGGAAGAAGTTGTACTCGAAGGGCGCGAGCACACGGGGAGTGCGGCCGGTGGCGGCGCGGGTCTCGGGCGCCTCCAGCACGGTGAGGCACACCTGCTGCGCACAGGCCACGGTGATGCGGCCGGCGATGTCTTCCACATCCTGCATCCCGGCGGCGGCCAGGGCGTCCACCAGGCGTCGACGCGCCACGCGGGCCGCCTCGGCCGTGGAGGTCTCGATGAGGATGTCCTCGGGGGCGCATCCGGCGGCCACGGCGGCAGCGGCCCGGCGCAGCAGCGCCTCGGTCTTGCCGGAGCGCGCGGGGCCGACGATTTTGGCCGTGCGGCCGTCGAAAGCGGCGATTTCAGCAATCCTGTCAGTCATCGGTGCCTCCTAATCAGCCAGCGTGCCGGTCGTGGCGTCGAAGTCCCGGGCGCTGCCGTCGGCATAGGTCACCGTCCACTGGTCGAAGGCGATGGCGAAGTCGGCGTCGGGCAGGGCGTACTTCTTCTGGATGTCCTCGCCCAGATGTGCCTCCTCGGCGATGCGCTCGGCCACGATTTCCTCGGCGGTCTTGTCAAGCTCGCCGCGCTCGATTTCTTCCAGGTCGTGGGCGATGCGGGCGCGCACGACGATATCGGCCGCCTCCTCGGCCTCAAGCGCCGCTTCGGCGGCCTCAGCTACCAGAGCGGGGGAGGCCATGAACGACTCCTCGGCGGCCCTCTCGGCAGCCTCGGCCTCGGCTGCGGCCGCCTCTTCGGCGGCGCGGGCCGCAGCGGCCTCGGCCTCTTTGCGGGCCTCAAGCGCTACCATACCGGCGGCGTGCTGCTTCTCGTAGGAGGCCGCGGAAGGCAGCGTCACGGCGACGACATCCTGGCCGAGGGCCCCTGCGTTCAGGGCCTCGCGCACGCGGCTCACCCACTTGCTCTCCTCGGGGTCGATGCCGCAGGTGGAATCCAGCCGCATGCGCACCACGAGGCGACCGCCCTGCAGCTCGATTTCCAGCCACGTGAACACAAGCTCGGGCTTGCTCTCCTCGCGCTGGCGGCGGTTGAAGATCTTCATCTGGTTGTCCACGGCATGCACCTGGTTCAGCAGCCAGTGCTCAATGTAGTCGTTCCACAGTGCGTCGGCGCCTTCCACGGAGGAATCCAGGTACTCGCGGGCTCCCACGCGCACGGTCATGCGGAGGGTGTTCACCGGCTCGCCGTCGGCCGCCGGGTGGGAGCGCACCACAGGCGTTCCCAGGTAAGAGTAGCAGCGGTCGATCTCCAAGCGCAGCTCATGATCGACGATCGACTCGTCCAAATCAAGCGTGAGGGCCATGGAAGGATGGGGCTTGCTCATCCGTCTCTCCTTTCTTTTTGGCAGGTTCCGCAAAAGATCCTTCAGCCGGCTTCGGCTCGTCTTGAATCTTGGGGAAACTGCCGCCTATCCTCTTCGCCATCCAGTATAGAGAGGCCTCGAACAGGTAAATCATCCCATCAAGATGAGCGCGCGGGATGATTGCCGCCCCCTAAATCGGCCTGCTCTTATGATTGCGCGGCCCGCGCGGCCCATACCATTTGCAACCGTTGGGCAACAAAACATCGGTGGCCGCTCGACAGCGGAGGCGACTCTTCACCCCTCCACTCGCGAAGGCCGCCGACGCCGCCGAGGGCCGCCGGTGTTTTGTTGGAAAGCATCGAACGAAAGAGAGAGGAGGACCCATGGCTAAACTTTCACTGACTCGTCGCAGCTTCCTGAAGGCGGCCGCCGTCACGGGCGCTGCGAGCACGCTGAGCTTCGCCGCGGCACCGTCTGCGGCTTTGGCCGAGGGCGTCGACGAATCAGCTGGTGAGGTCAAGCGCATCCGTTCCTGCTGCCGCGCGTGCGGCAAATGCGAATGCGGTGTGTGGGTCACCGTGCAGGACAACAAGGTCATCAAGGTAGAAGGTGACGAGTCCAACGCACACAGCCGTGGACACTGCTGCGCCAAGTCGCAGGCATCCATGCTGGCGCTGTACCACCCCGATCGTCTGCGCTACACCATGAAGCGCACCAACCCCAAGGGCGAGGACGATCCCGGCTGGGTGCGCGTGAACTTCGCCGAGGCCATGGACGAGATCGGCGCCAAGTACAACGAGCTCATCGACAAGTACGGCGGAAAGTCGATCTTCTCCATGGGCGGTACCTCGCGCGTGTGGGCGCAGCCGCCCTACGGCACCCTGAAGTCCGTCTTCGGGACCCACAACTTCCATTCCGCCTACGAGATCTGCAAGGGGCCGCGCCACTTCGGCGGCGTGCTCACCGACGAGAAGGGCTCGCCGTGGATGGAGGTGGAGCAGGGCCCCATCGTGTACGTGCAGTGGGGCACCGCGTCCGAGTATTCCAATTACGACTCCACCAACCGTACCGTCGTGGACTGCTCGCAGCGCGCCTACAAGCACATTCTCGTTGACCCGCGCATGAGCCCGCTTGGCAAGGAGGCAGACATCTGGCTGCCCATCCGCGTCGGCACCGACCTGGCCATGTCGCTCGGCTGGCTGAAGTGGATCGTCGACAACGACGCCTACGACAAGAACTTCGTGAAGCGCTGGTCCAACGGCCCGTTCCTCTACAACCCCGAGGCCGACGGCAAGACCTACAAGGGCTACTTTTTGGAGATGAACGGCGGCATCCACATGACGAGCCGTCTGCTCACCGAGGCCGATCTGGACCGCGAGTGGGTTTCCCAGTTCTGGGAGCCGGCGCCGGAGCAGTACTCCTATCGCCGCTTTATCTGCTGGGACGCCGCCAACGAGAAGCCGACCTACTGGGACGCCGAGGAATGCCAGTGGGAGGGCGAGAAGCACAAGATCCCCACGACCGGCACCTGGATCGAGCACCCCTACAAGCCGATCATCGCCGACGCCTGGCTGCCCGATCCCTCCAAGTTCGCCGATCCGGCCGATCCGGCCTACGACGCCTACTGGACGGGCGAGGGCAACGAGAAGGGCGCCAAGAGCAACCCGAAGGGCCTGCCGAAGGATCCGGAGCTGTGGCCCGACGGTGTGCAGGTCAAGCTCAAGAGCGGCAAGATGATCGAGGCCAAGTCGGTCTGGCAGGAGTGGGAGCACAACCTGGAGGAGTACACGCTCGAGCGCGTCTCCGAGATCACCGAGGTTCCCGCCGACAAGATCGAAGAGGCCGTGCGCACCTACACCACGCGCCTGAACCCGCTTCACGGCAACGGCGGCATCCACTACCAGCTGGCCCCCGACCAGACGGGACATGCCGTGCAGAACACCCGCGCCCTGCAGCTCATCGCCTGCCTCACCGGCAACTCCGACGAGCCGGCCGGCAACCGCGGCTCTTCCAAGGCCCAGGTGGACGGCTGCTGCGGCCGCGCCAACATGATGGTCACCGATCACGACCCGGTCGACTGGGGCATCCGCGAGGGCATCGGCACCATGGAGCTCGGCAACACGCCGCGCGACCTTTCCGTGGAAGACCAGATTCCGCTCATCCAGAACTTCGTGAAGTACCTGCAGGACGAGAACTCCCCGCTCATGGAGCGCTACGGCAACCATATCCCCACCGATGAGGAAGCTCGCATCATCGCCATGCGCAAGGGCGGCGACTACAAGGGATCGCGTTCCTTCCCGGGCCTGAAGACCCCGTTCGAGAACAACGCCGACCAGATTTCCGCCGAGCGCTTCCCGCTTCTGCGCTTCTGGAACTCCTGGACCGACGCCTCCTCCATCTGGGACGCCATCCGCGAGATCGATTCCCCCTACAAGCTCTACGGCGGCATCTGCATGTCCGGCGACTTCATGAACCAGTCGAATTTGCTGGAGGCGTGGGACGCGCTGACGCAGCTCGACTTCTGGGTCGACATCAACCTGTGGTCGTGCCCGAACAACGGCACCGCCGACTACGTCTTCCCCTGCACCCACTGGCTGGAGACCAACACCGGCCGCGTGTCCCAGGGCGCCGGCGGCATCTTCGGCGCGGGCCAGCGCTGCGTCGAGCCCATTGGAGACGTGGTCTTCGACCCGACCTTCGTCGTGTGCCTGCACAAGTCCATGGGCGTGCCATTCAACGACCGCGACCCCGAATACGACGAGTGGCTGAACCTCGACTACCATGACTTCATCCAGGCCGGCGGCTCGGTGGGCTACGAGGAGCAGGAGTACCGCGTGCTGAAGGACGCCACCGACTGGTGGAAGACCGAGGAGTACCCCGACGGCCCCGACTTCCCGCAGTACGCCGCGAAGTTCCAGGAAGAGGGCTGGTTCGACTGCCGCAAGTGGCATCCCGAGCGCTGGGGCACCTACCGCCGCTGGGAGATGGGCTACCGTCGCCAGCAGGCCGGCTACAACCTGTACGCCGCCGTGGACGAGAAGTGCGCCTTCGGCACCCCCACCGGCAAGGTGGAGATCTGGTCGACCATCTGCGAGTCCTACATCGGCGACACGGTGAGCGAGTCCTACGTGCTGGAGACCCCGGGCACCGCGGCCAAGGTGGGGGAGAAGACCCCGTACTTCGCGAACGTGTGCTCGCCGGATCGCGACGCCTATGCCGGCGACATCCCGGACATCGACAAGTTCCCACACTGGTTCGAACCGAAGAACTCGCGGGTGCAGGCGCCCGAGTGGTACGACGCCAACCTGGTGGACGGCGCGTCCTACAACAGCGACAACTACCTGAACAAGCCCTACCACGGCATCGCCGGCGTGGGCACGGGCCAGGCGACCGACAACGGCACCACCGACAACCTCGAGGCCTACAAGCAGGCCGTGAAGGAGAACCCGGAGGCCACCTTCATCTGCACCTCCGGCGCCCGCCAGCCCGTCTACTTCCACTCCGAGCACCGTCAGCTGCCCTGGTGCCGCGAGCTGTGGCCGTCCCCGCGCTTCGAGATGAACCCGAACGACGCGGCGCGCCTCGGCATCGAGCAGGGCGACTGGATATGGGTGCGCACCCCGTGGGGTGCCATCCGCGAGGTGGCCGATCTGTACTACGGCATCAAGGAAGGCACCACCAACGCCAACCACGCCTGGTGGTATCCGGAGATGGACCACGCCGCCCACGGCTTCGAGCTCGTCGGCATCAACTGCACCATGGACAAGTACGCCCAGTGCTGGATCTGCGGTGCCTCCCAGCTGCGCGGCAACCCGATGGTCGTCTACAAGGCCACCGAGGAGAACTCGCCGTTCGGCAACCCCGTGCCGTGCGACCCGTGGGGCAACGAGGCGATCACCAACGCCAACGACCCGCGTCTGAAGGAATGGCTGGCCAACGACCCGCGTCTGGACGACTCCAAGGTGGAGCTCACCTACGCGAGCGCCGATGCGAAGGGCCTGCAGGCGATCAGCCTCATCAAGGAATAGGAAGGAGGAAACACGATGTCCAACTACGCAATCATCACGGATCTCAACCGTTGCACGGGCTGCCTCGCCTGCACCGTGGCCTGCAAGGCCATCAACGGCGTGGACGTGGGCAACTTCTGGATCAAGACCCTGCGCGTCGGCCCGCATCCCATCGAGGGCGGTTCCGGCACCTTCCCGGACGTGGAGATGTACTTCCTCCCCGTTCAGTGCCAGCACTGCGAGAACCCCGAGTGCGTGAAGGTGTGCCCGACCGAGGCGTCTCATGTCGCCGAGGACGGCACCATCCAGATCGACAAGGACAAGTGCATCGGCTGCCAGTTCTGCGCCATGGCCTGCCCCTACGGCGTGCGCTACCTGAACCAGACCGAGCGCGTCGTCGAGAAGTGCACCTTGTGCGAGCAGCGCACGAGCCAGGGCGAGCTGCCCCAGTGCGTGGCCCAGTGCGGCGCCCGCGCCCGCTTCTTCGGCGACCTCGATCAGGGCGTCGAGAACTTCGAGGCCCCGGCGCACCCGGACACCCCCGGCTGCCAGTACGACGACATGACGAAGACCCGCGTCAAGCTCAAGGACTACGTGGAAGCCTTTACCGAGAACGACATTCATCACCTCACCAACAAGGGCAACAACCCCAAGCTCATGTACTTGTTGCGCGAGGGCCGGAAGTGGAGGGAGTAACAACCCATGGAAATTCAGTGGCCCCTTATTCTCTTCACCTTCTTTAATTGCCTGGCCGGCGGCATCTTCTTGATGCAGGGTATTCTCACGCTCGCCGGCAAGGGCAAGGCTATGCAGCTCGCGTCCTGTGTGAGTGCCATCGTGGCCCTCGCCATCGGCGGCCTGTCGGTATTCTTCCACCTGCAGCACCCGCTGCGCATGCTGAACGGCTTCGGGCACATCACCTCGGGCATCACCATCGAGCTCATCTTCGTGATCGTGTTCGCCATCGCCGTGGTGCTGTACTTCCTCATGATGCGCCGCTCCGAGGAGGGCGTGGCCCCCAAGTGGTGCGCCATCCTGGCCATCGTCGTGTCCCTGGCGCTGCCCTTCGCGACGGGCGACTCCTATCTGATGAGTGCCATTCCCGTGTGGGACACCATGCTGCTGCCTCTGTACTACGTGGTGGCCACGGTGATGCTCGGCGGCCTGGCTGCCATGATCATCGCTGGCGCCACGAAAGCTGAGGACGCCGTGAAGCTGTCCGCCACCGTGGCCTTCATCGGAGCCGTGGTGTGCGCCATCGTGAGCGTCATCTACGCGGTCGCTATCTCCGGCATGGGCGCGAACTATACCGAGATGGAGTACTACTTCGATCCGACGCTGCCCGATGTGGCCATGCGCCAGTCCGAGCAGATCACCGGTGCCATTCTGGCCGGCGAGCATGCCGTGGCCTTCTGGCTGGGCAACGTCGTCATCGGTTGCGCGGTGCCGGCGGTGCTTGCGGCTCTCGTGATGGTGGGCAAGATCCCCGCCGAGAAGGCTCTGGCCGTGGCCGTGATCGCCCTGGTGTGCGCCGTGATCGGCACCATCGTGTGGCGCGTGCTGCTCTACGAAGTGGCCGTGAACGCCCTCATCCAGTTCCAGTGGGCGCTTCAGTAAGAGGTTGAACGTGAGAAGGGCCATCTCTGGTCGGTTGGCCCTTCTCTGAAGACGAGTGTTGGACAGGGCGGCTTGATGTAACGGCTTAAGCCCCGCAGGCGACGCAAGTAAACCGCCCTGCCTGTTTCGAAATGGCTTGCAAATAACGATTTTGCGGTTGGAGAACGCGGCAACCGTTATTTGGAAGCCATTTAAGCAAAGAGTGAAGAGGAGACTGCTATGGCTCAAGAGGAAAAGAAGGACGAAGCCGAAGTCAAGCGTGCGCCGCGTGGCGGCATCACGCGGCGCGGGCTGTTCATCGGCGTGGGATCGACGGCGGCGCTGCTAGGTCTGGGCGCTTTGCGCTACGCGGGCCACAACCCGCTGAACCGACCGCCGGGAGGCACCGACGAGGCCCATCTGGTAAGCGGCTGCATCCGCTGCGAGCGCTGCTACGAGGCGTGCCCCCGTGAGGCCATCGTGCCGGCGAAAATCGAGGACGGGCTGCTGGGCATGCGCAGCCCCATGCTCGACTTCAACACGGGAAACTACTGCGATTTCTGCTACGAGGAGAACGGCGGCAACCCCTTGTGCGCGGCCGTGTGCCCCACGGCGGCCCTGGAGCTGCCCGCCAGCTACACGGTGGGCAACCCGGAGACCGGCGAGACGGGCGACATCATCATCGGCACGGCGGAGATCGATCCGCGCACGTGCTTGGCCTATCGCATGACCGGCTGCCGCGATTGCTACGACGCCTGCAACTACAGCGCCATCGAGCTTAAGGACGAGGGCGGCGCGAACCCCATTCCCTACGTCGTGGAAGACAAGTGCAACGGCTGCGGCGCCTGCCAGGCCGCCTGCCTGTCGCTGTCGTCCGGTTCCATCAAGTCCACCGAGCGCGCCATCGTCGTGCGCCCTATTGAAGCCTAAAGGGGGTAAGTTATGGCTCAGAAGAAGGAAACTACGGAAGCGTCCGTTTCATCTCAGGCTGCGGGCGTGAAGGGGAAGGGCTCTGCGAACGCGCTGGCCGCGAAGCTGAAGACGCGTCGGCTGCGCACGGCTGTGGGAGCCGTGGTGTTCGTCGGCATGGCCGCCGGGCTTGTCGCCGGCGTGAGCATGGGCACGATGTCCGGCTTCGGTTGGGACACGTTCTCGATGCTGTGCCCCTTGGGCGCGCTGGGCACCATGATCGCCACGAAGACTATGATTCCCCGCGCGGTGGTGTCGCTCGTGCTTATCGCCGCCCTCGTGCTCGTGTTCGGTCGCGCGTTCTGCTCGTGGCTGTGCCCGACCATGCTCATCGATCGCATCCGCGACTTCTTCCGCTCGCCCAAGAAACGCCGCGAGTTGACGGAGAAGAAGAACTCCGAGATCAAGGCCATCTCGCAGCAGGAGCTGACGAGTTTGAAAGCTGCGAAGGACGGCCACGCCTGCGGCGCCTGCGGTAAGTGCCAGCCGGTTCATCACGGCAAGGTGGACTCGCGCCACGCAGTGCTCGGCGGCGCGCTGCTTTCCACGGCCGTGTTCGGGTTCCCGGTGTTCTGCCTCGTGTGTCCGGTGGGCCTCACGTTTGCCACGGTGCTCGTCATCTGGCGCGCCTTCGCCCACGGCGACGCGACCATCGGGCTCATCCTCATTCCGGCCATGCTCGTCATCGAGCTGGTGGTGCTGCGCAAGTGGTGCTCGAATTTCTGCCCGCTCTCGGCGCTCATGAACCTAGTCGGGCGCTTCTCGCGCACGTTCGTGCCTACCATTAATGATGAGAAGTGCCTGGAGACGGCCCGTGCCACCTCCTGCAGCAAGTGCGCCGAGGTGTGCGACGCCGACATCAACATCCGTCATCCGGAATTCGGTCTGCGCGCCATGGCCGACTGCACGCGCTGCCGCAACTGCGTGGACGTGTGTCCTACGAAGGCCATCACGATGCCGGTGTTTGTCGGCAAGAAGGCGGGCAAGACGGTCGTGGAAATTCCCGATCCGGTCATGGACGACTTGGAACCAAAGTTGGACTAGCGACTCGTTGGGGGGCGGCCCGACCGTCTTGGAAGAGGAGTGATAATGGTTGAGACGATTGATGCGGGGGCCCATCGCTATGTGGGGGCCGCGTTTACGGTCGTGGACAGCGGGGCCATTCGGGTGCATCGGGAGCGGTGCGCGAAGGTGCGCAACCGCAATGTGGACTGCCTGAAGTGCGCGGCGGCGTGCACTTCAGGGTGCATTTCTTTGGATGATGGCGAGTTGGTGATCGATGCCTCGAAATGCGTCGGCTGCGGCACCTGCGCCACGGTGTGCCCCACGTGCACTTTGGAATCTTTGAATCCGTCGGACGCCGAGTTGAAGGTCGCCTGCCTGCGCGCCGCGCGCGGTGACGAGGTGGTCATTGTCTGCAGCCAGATGGAGGCGGCCTTGGGCGATTTGCTGGTGCCTGGTGTTGCGGCGTCCGTGATTTGCGCAGGGCGCGTAGATGAGTCGCTTCTGGCGGGGCTCGCCGCCGAGGGCGTGGGCTGTGTGACGGTGCTCTGCGGCGACTGCGAGCGTTGCGCCCAGCGCCACGGTCGCGACACGGCGGAGCTCGTGGCCGAAACGGCGCGTCAGGTGCTCGGCGCTTGGGGCAACGAGCTGGAAATCGTCGTGACCGACGTGCCTCCGGTGGGCGTTCTTGCTGATGGCGTCGATACCGGAGCCGTCGAAGCTGCCCGCGACGCCCACTTTGCCCAAGAGCCGGCTTGTCCGCCTGTTCGCGAAGCTGAAGAATTTCTCACCGGTTCATCTGTAGAGGCGGATGCCCTGCGCCGTCCCGCCCATTCCCTCCATGTCATGAAGGACGGCACGCTGCCGCACTTTATTCCCGATCGGCGCGAGCGATTGCTGGACGCATTGGCGCAGCTAGGGGAGCCTGCGAGCGGCAAGCTGGAGACCCGCCTGTGGGGTGCGGTGGTCATCGACGGCACGAAGTGCGTTTCTTGCCGCATGTGCGCGACATTCTGCCCTACCGGCGCCATCGCGAAGTTCGACGACGCCGACGGCACCCTAGGCGTTGCCCACACCCCGGGCGACTGCGTGAAGTGCGGCAGCTGTGGGGACGTGTGCCCGGCCGGCGCCATCACGCTGCTCGATGCCGTGCCTGTAAGCTGGCTCACCGACGGCAGCCGCCACCGTTACGTCATGACGCCGCGCCCCGTGAGCCTTACCGACAACCCACACCAGATCCTCGACACCTTCCGCCTCGACTTCAACGGAGACATCTTCGAACGGTAGGGGAGCCGCACCGATCGCCGGGGCCCTCCGCGCAGGGAGTCGGCGAGCCGTTAGCGAGCCGTCCTTCCACGGCGTCTCGCCGAAGCCCGCACGGCGGCGACGGGATCGTCGTGCGGCGAACTTCAGACTTCTCCGCAAAGCAGGAGAGGTCGCATCTCCCGACTGCCCCGGCATCCGCCCCGGCAGCCACGCGACCTCGATCTGCCCCAGCCCCCCGGCGCCCCTATCCTCTTCACGGCGCCGGGGGCGTTTTATACCAAGGGCAAGCGCAGAGTGAAGGTGGTGCCTTCTTGTGCGGTGCTGGTGACGGCGATGGCGCCCTTGTGGGCTTGGGCGATGTCGCGGGCGATGGCCAGCCCCAGCCCGTAGCCGCCGGCGCCGTCGTTTTCGCTGTCGACGGCGTTGTGGGTGCGGGCTTTGTCGGCGCGATAGAAGCGGTCGAACAGGTGGGGCAGGTCGGCCGCATCGATGGGCTCGCCGCTGTTGCGCACGGAAAGGACGGCATCTCCCGTCGCAGCCCGCAGCGTCACGGCCACGGTGCCCCCGGGGTCGGTGTACTTGCAGGCGTTGTCCAAAAGCACGGCCACGGCCCGTTGGAGGCGCGCGGCGTTGCCCCGTACGGCAATGCCCGGCGCGACCGTGCATTGCCAGGTAAGATCCCGTTCGAAGGCCACGGCCTCGAAGGTGAGGGCCTCGCCCTCCACAAGGCGGCTGAGGTCGACGACGGCCGCGGGGCCTTCCGAGGTTTGGGCGCCTTGCGGGGTCGGTCGGGCCAGATCGAGCATATCGGTCACGAGGCTCTGCATGCGCTCCGCCTCCATCTGGGTGCTCTCAATCCACTGGCGCTGGCTGGCGATGGTGTCACTGCCGCGCTGCCGCAGGATGGCGTTGTTGGCGAGGATGACCGTGAGCGGGGTCTTCAGTTCGTGGGACGCGTCGGCTGTGAACTGCTGCTGCTGGGCCCAGGCCTGCTGAACCGGGCGCAGCGCCCAGCGGGAGAAGACGAGATTCAAAAGGAACAGCAGCCCCAGCGCCCCTAGGCCCACGGCGGTGAGCACGAGGGCCAGCGAGCGCCAGCCGTCGGCGGCGCTTCCGTCGGCGAAGGCCACCATGAGGTCGGGGCCTGCCTCATGCTTGGCGAAGTACAGTCCGACGTCGGGCAGATACCCCCAGGGCGCTTCAGCGCTGACGACTTCAGGAATGGCGTGCACGAGCAGCGCCTCGGGCACGGTGGCTCCCGAGCGGTCGGTCAGTTGCATGACCGTGCGGTCGGCAATGTAGTAGACCGCCACGGGCAGCGAGGCCTCCTCGGCGGTGCCGGGGCCTCCGATGCGGGGCGGCGCGAAATCGGGATCGCTGGTGCCGGCGCCGATATCCTGGGTGGGAGCGGGGGCCGAGCCGTCCTCTGTGGGTGCTTCCGCGCCTTCAACGCTTTTGCCCGGGTTTGCGTTGCCGCTCGTGGTGCCTTCCGCGTCGTTGTCCGCGTCGGTGCCACCGGCCGCCTCGTTTCCAGCGCGATTGTCGTCATCGTCCGCGCCATCGGCGCCTGCGGCGTTCTCGCCGTCTTCCCGGGGGCCTCGCCCCGATGGAAAGGCTCGGCGTCGGGGATGAGCTGCGGTTCGTGCAGGGAGCGGCTCGTGGCGGCCATGAGCCGGTTGCGCACGTCGTCGATGTCGGCGCGGTAGTCGGCGTAGCAGATAGTGGCGAACGAGGCGGCCAGCACGAGGGCGGCCAGCGTCATGTTCAGGGCTATGAACTTCGTTCTCAGCTGGCGCAGCATGGGGGCGGCTTCGTCGGCTGCGCGCTTCGGAGTCCTGACGCCCTTCGGGTTCAGCCAGGAGGCGAGGCGCGGTTTCGGAGGGAGGCCCATGGGCGCTTAGCCCTCCTCGGCGAGCCGGTAGCCCACCGAGCGGATAGTCTCGATCTTCGCCTTCGACCCCACGTGGGCCATCTTCTTCCGCAGAAACGAGATGTATGCCTCTACGTTGTTGTCGCTGGCGCTGGATGAGGGCCCCCAGGCGCGGCTGATAAGCTGTTCTTTCGAAAGCACTGCTCCCGGCGAGCCGAGCAGGATGCGGGCGATGGCGAACTCCTTCTGCGACAGGCGGATGGATTCGTCGCCGCAGGTGAGATCCATGGATTCAAGATTCAGCGTGAGATCGCCCACGGTGAGCGTCTCGAAGACGACATCGCCCTGGCGCCGCGTGAGGGCGCGCAAGTGGGCCAGCAGCTCGGCGGGGGAGAAGGGCTTGGTCATGTAGTCGTCGGCGCCGGAGTCGTAGCCGCAGATTTTGTCGCTTATGGCATCGCGGGCGGTGAGCAGCAGAATGGGCGTGCCCACATGCGCTCGGCGCAGGCGCTGGGCCACGGTGAAGCCGTCGGCCTTCGGTAGCATGACGTCCAGGATGATGACGTCGTAGGTGCCGGTCTCGCCGTAGCGCACGCCGGCCTCCCCGTCGTGCACGACGTCGGTAGTATAGCCGTTGTCCTCAAGGATGCGGGCCAGCGCCTCGGCGAGGCGAGCGTCGTCTTCCACGACCAGAACGTGCATGGTGATCCTTTCCGTAAGGGGCTGCCGCCGAGAACCGTCGCGCGCCGACATCTCGGGCCTCGTTGCGGTATTTCGCGGTGCGCGCCGGGACCGTTGCGGCCCCATGGAGCGCCCAGGTTCATTGTAACGGCCCAGCTGAAGGCAACCTGAAAGGAATTGGCTGCTTCAGGCGGTTTTCAGGAAGTCCCCTTATTGTTGGGGCCGGCTCGCGAGGGATCCAGGTTTCGCGGACCGGCGAGAATCAGGATCCGCGGCCAGCGAGGAAGGAGTATCCGTGACCGCCTACAACAGCGTGTTCAAGCGCGTGGAGAAGAAATACCGCATCGATGTGGCCGAGCGTGCGGCTGTGGAAGCGGCGGCGGAGCGCCTCATGGCTGTTGATGATTACGGTCGCACCCGCATCACAAGTTTGTATCTGGACACGCCCGAGCGCGCCATGATCGCCCGTTCGGTGGAAAAGCCGCTCTATAAGGAGAAGCTGCGTCTGCGCGCCTACGGGGATGCGGCTGGGGTGGCCCTCATGGGAGCTTTCGGTGCCGGGCCGATTGTGCGTGAGCCAGGCGGCCTGCCGCTTTCCGATGGGGAAGTGGAAACGCGGGTGGCTGCGGGGCTACGAGTGGCGAGGACGGCCGCAGGGCTGCAAGTGGCGCCTGCTGCCGCCGGGCTGCAGACGATGGGCGATGCTGATGGGGATGCCGTGGGAAGTGTCGAGGCGTGCAGGCCGTGCGCTGGAGAGGCGCTTCGGGGCAACGGTTTGTCAGCGGGCTTCCCTGTGTTTTTTGGCATCGAGAAGAAGTTCAAGGGCATCGTGTACAAGCGGCGGCTCGCCCTGACGCTGCCGGCGGCGCTGGCCTTCGTGAGCGGCTTGCCCTACGAGCAGGCCTGTGCCCGTTGGCCGCTGCCGGATGCGGGGCTTGCGGCCGTGGCGCTCGCGCCGGCCACGCGCCAGATCGCCCGCGAGCTAGAGGCGGCCATGAACCGTTGGCTGCCCCTGGCGCCCTCCATGGGCATCGCCTGCGATCGTGTGGCCTGGGCCTATCGGCCCGAGGTACGCGAGGCGCGTGGGTGCGATGAGCTGTTCGACGCCGATCTGCGCATCACCTTCGACGACTGCTTGGCGTATTTCGACTGTCATCGCTTCCGTTCGCCATGGCGGCCCATCATCGAGTCGAGCGAGTCCGTCATGGAGATAAAGAGCGCCGTGCCCTACCCGCCGTGGCTGGTGGACGTGCTGTCGGCCGAGCGGATCTACCCGGCTTCATTTACCAAGTATGGCAACGCTTATCAGATGGCAACGGCTGTGCCGCGCGCTCGAAATCATCGAAGGGCTATGCGTGGTGGTGCGTGAACCGTTCGGGAAATGCGAGTCCTGGAAATAGGCGAAAAAACGGAGTTGTTAGACATGGGCTAAGCTTCAAGGTCCTTCAACGGAGGAAAAGTGATTCGATCTGAGGCGAAAAACCCACTCGCAGACCCTCTTTTCGGCGAAGCTCAGAACAAAGAAGTCTAACAAGTCGGAATTCCTGCCCAAAACGAGGGAGCGCATTGTCTGGAAGGTTGCTCGCAAGAGTAGGCAGAGAATGAACAAGAAAGGAAACTCATGCTTGAATCAACGTTCTCGTCAGTGTTCGGAACAGCGGAATCGCTGGTAGGGGCCGTCTCGGCGGCGGACTTCTTGCTCTGCTGCGTGTTCTCGGTGGTGCTGGGCGCGGTCTGCGCCGGTGTGTACATGTTCCGGCACAGCTACTCGAAGAACTTCGTGGTGACGCTGGCGCTCTTGCCGCTCATCGTGCAGATGGTCATCACGCTGGTGAATGGGAATTTGGGAGCGGGCATCGCGGTCATGGGCGTGTTCAACCTTGTGCGGTTCCGCTCGATTCCCGGCTCGGCGAAAGATATCGGCAGCGTGTTTCTGGCCATGGCCATCGGCTTGGCCACGGGCATGGGTTTTCTGGGGCTTGCCGTCGTGTTCACCGTGGTGGTGGCTGTGGTGAACCTGCTGTTCGTGCTGACGCCCTTCGGCCGCCCGCGCGAGCCGGGCAAGACGCTGCGCATCACCATTCCCGAAGACTTGGAATATGACGGCGTGTTCGACGCGGTGCTCGGGCGTTATGCGGCCGAGTCGGAGCTGGTGGAGGTGACGACTACCAACATGGGCAGCCTCTTCCAGCTGACCTACCAGCTCCGCCTGCGCGAGCGGGGGCTTGAGAAAGCGATGATCGATGAGCTGCGGTGTCTGAACGGGAATCTGAAGATATCTCTGGGGATGACGCCGCAGGGGCGCGAGACGCTTTAGGTCCTCGGGGCACTCCGCGGGGTGCTTTCCGGCATCGGTGCTCGCCGCCCGCTGATCGCTTTATCCCGCTGCGAACGCGGCAAAAGAAATAGCGGAAGGAACGCACATGAGTCGGTACCATCCCAGCATCGCTGCTGCTGACGTGGAAGCTATTTCTTAACGGCCGCGTTCTTCGCGGGGCGATCAGAGGTCGGCGAGCACCGATGCTGGAAAGCACCTAGGGAGATAGACCCAATAGCAGCGCAAGATCATAAGGACGAACGATCAAAGGGAGAAACATGTTGAAGTTGAAGACGAACGAGATAATGGGCGCTTGCGTGGCGCGACGACGGGCTTGGGGTCGCGGGGCCTTGGCCGTGGCGTTGGCGGGATCGCTGGCGCTGGCGGGGTGCACCGGGGGCACCTTCGAAGAGGCCGCCGAAGGTGCCGGCGAGAAGACCGAGCAGGGACAGAGTGGCCAGGCCCAGGGCGACAACGGCGCCACGGGTGCGACCGATGCGGTGGACTGGGCGTCGCTCATCGACATCCCCGGTATGGATTTCGCGTACTCCGACCGCGACCGGGACGCCTCCTACGATGAGGCCGCGGCAACGAAGATTGCGCTGACGGGCCAGGGCGCGACGGTGTCCGGCGAAGGGGCTGCGGTGGAAGGCTCCACGGTGATTATTACCGCGGCGGGCACCTACGTGGTGAGCGGCGAGTTGACGGCCGGGTCGCTCACGGTGAACGCGGGCGATGCGGACAAGGTGCAGATCGTGCTTAGCGGCGCCTCCATTCGCAACGAGGCGGGACCGGCGCTGAACATCCAGCAGGCCGACAAGGTGTTCGTGACCTTGGCCGCAGGTTCGCAGAACACGTTGGCCGACGGTGCAAGCTACACGTTGGCGGAAGGGGAGGACGAGCCCAACGCCGCGCTGTATTCCAAGGCTGACCTGACCATCAATGGCACGGGCGCGCTGACCGTCGAGGGCAACTACCGCCACGGCGTGAACTCCAAGGACGATCTGGTTGTCACCGGCGGCACGCTTACCGTGACCGCCAAGGAGGACGGGCTGCGCGGGAAGGACTGCGTGAAAGTGGCCGACGGCTCCTTCGCCATCACGGCTGGAGGCGACGGCGTGAAGTCGAACAACGACGAGGATCCGACGCGCGGTTTTGTGTCCATCGACGGAGGCACGTTCGCCGTGGAGGCGGGCGACGAGGGCTTCCAGGCGGCCACGTACCTGCGCCTGGCCGGCGGCGATGCGCAGATCAAGGCGGCCGATCACGCCCTGCGCTCCGATGTGGAGGCGGCCATGAGCGGCGGCACCTACGTCGTGGAGGCCGGCGGCAAGGGCATGAATCCCGAGACGAAGTTCACCATGGATGGCGGCACGTTCACGGTGGCGGGCTGCGAAGAGGGCATCGAGGCCCAGGAAGTGATCGTCAACGACGGCGAGCTGAACATCACTGCGTCCGATGACGGCATCAATGCCGCGGTGGCCGAGCGTTCCGACGAGACCGCCGAGGCGGCTGTGGCGACCAATGCGAGCGAGGATTGCCTCATCCAGATCAACGGCGGCATGGTAACCGTCGACGCCGGCGGCGACGGGCTCGACTCCAACGGGTACGTGGAAGTGAACGGCGGCGTGGTTCTTGCGAGTGGCTCGGCCGGCGGCGGCGATAGCGCGCTCGACTACGAGTACGGCGCCAAGATCACGGGCGGCGCGGTGATTCTCGCCGGCGCAACTGGCATGGCCGAGACCTTCACCGAGGGCACTCAGCCCTTCGCGATGGTGGCGGCCGAGGGGGCCGCGGGTACGAATCTGGCCGTGACCGACGAGGCGGGCACCGTGCTCGTCAGCTATACCGTGCCCAAGGCCTTCCAGTGTGCCGTCGTGTCCGCTCCCGGCCTGACCGAGGGTGCAACGGGCAAAGTGATCGTCGGGGGTACGGTGACGGGCGCCGATAGCGCTGGCTATGCCACTGGCGCTGCGGTCGAGGGTGGCACGACGGTGGACTTCACCGCCTCCACCACGCCGAGCAACGAGGTGGGCCGCATGGGTGGCGGCGACGGCGGTCGTCGCGGTGGCGGTCCGCGCGGAGGCGGCGCGCGTGACGCCCAGGGCAATGCGACCGAAGGCGAGGGCGCCACGGCTGGCGAGCAGAACGGCACCGCCCCGCAGCAAGGGCAGAATACCGGCGCCGACCAGCAGGGTACGAGCGGCCAGGGGCAGCAGAGCGCCTCGGCGCAGACCCCGCAGCCCGAGGTGGTCGCCTAGCGCCAGTGTCGGCGCTCCTTTTTTTCGCGCGAATTGGCTTGGTTGGGGGTGCGGACAGTTACTTGGACAGCGGCCTACGCCGCCAGCCCCAACCGCCTCCTGCGGTTGTCTATCGTATCGTAGACGGTCCTGCCGCCCTCCCG
>NZ_CDRVLZ010000011.1:0-90231 GCF_977072305.1 Adlercreutzia sp. CNCM I-6207 | reverse complement strand
CCCTTCTAGGTTTGCTGCTCCGATTCCTCGGCCAGGCTAAAGCCTGTCCTCGAAATCGGAGGGGCTGACGCCCTCGACCCCCAAAAACTTTACGCCGTGGAGGCGGAGAGACGTGCGGAAAATGCGGCGCTGGCGGGTGTTTGGGCGCGGGGGCGGTTCGTTCGTATACAATGGGTGGTGACTGGTACCTGATCGATTGAGGAAACAGACACTCCCATGACTGAATCTGCTGAACTGAACGGCGCCAACGCCCCCTTCTCGGCCGTGGCCGTCATAGGTCTCGGGCTCATCGGGGCGTCGTTGGCCGGGGCGCTTGCGGCCAAGATGCCCGGCGCGCGCGTCTTCGGGGTGGATACCGACGCCGCCACCTGCGCCGCCGCCACCGATCGCGGCTGGTGCGACGCGGCCTCGGGCCCCGACGACCCCGCCTTCCGCGCTTTCATCGAAAACGACTGCGAGCTCGTGGTCATCGCCACGCCGGTGGCCGCTGTGGACGACTACCTCGCCCGCCTGCGCGACTGGGGCTACACCGGCGTCGTCACCGACACCATCTCCACTAAAGGCCACATCCTCGCCGCGGCCGCCGAGCTTCTGCCGGCGCCTGCACGCTATGTGCCGGGCCACCCCATGGCCGGCTCCGAGCAGAGCGGCATCGCCGGCGCCCGCGCCGATCTCTTCGAGGGCGCGAACTGGATCCTCTGCCCCGACGAGTCCACCGTTCCCGAGGACTTCCAGCACCTGCACGAGCTGGTGACCGGCCTCGATGCCCGCGTGGTGTCGCTGCGCCGCGAGGAGCACGACGCCGCCGTGGCCGTGGTGAGCCACGTGCCGCACATGGTGGCCTCCTCCCTCATGCAGCTGGCGAGCGCGCACGCCGACGACACCGGCTCCATCATGCGGCTGGCCGCCGGCGGCTTCAAGGACACCACGCGCATCGCCGCGGGCAGCCCGAAGCTGTGGTGCGGCATCGCCTTCGACAACGCCTGCGCCCTGAAAAGCGGCCTGGACGAGATGGCCTCCATCCTGGGCTCGTTCGCCGCCGCGCTGGAAACCGGCGACCGCGAGACGTTCACGCGCCTGCTCGCCGAGGCCGCCGACGCCCGCCGCGCGCTGCCGGCCGCCTGGGTGCCCTCCACCGAGAAGCTGCTCGAGGTGCGCATCCCCATGGTGAACCGCACCGGCGTGGTCGCGGAGGTCTGCACCATTGCCAGCTCGGTGGGTTGCAATATACAATCTATTGACATCGACCACATCAGCGAGGGCAACGCCGTGCTCTCCCTCATCCTCACCGATGAAGGCGATATCGGCCAGCTTTCGATGCAGCTGATCAACGCCGGTTTCTCCGTATCGTTCAGTCCGCTCATGCCGAAGGAGTACGCTCATGTCGAATAGCGAATTCGCAGAACCCTACACGATCATCGAGCCTTTCGGGGGGCCCTTCAAAGGTGACGTCACGGTGCCGGGCGACAAGTCCATCTCGCACCGCGCCGTGCTGTTCGCGGCCATGGCCGAGGGCACCTCGCATCTTTCCGGCGTACTCGATTCCGAGGACGTGCGCGCCTCCATTCGCGCTGTGGAGGCTCTGGGCGCCGAGGTCGATTTGAAGGCCCAGCCCGACGGGTCGCTTTCCGGCACCGTCACCGGCTGGGGCGCCGAGGGGCCCAGCCAGCCTGCCGCCCCCATCGACTGCGGCAACTCGGGCACCACGGCGCGCCTGCTCATGGGCATTGTGGCCCCGTGGGACATCGAGGTGACCATCACCGGCGACGAGTCGCTCAAGAAGCGCCCCATGCGCCGCATCGTGGCGCCCCTGGCGAAGATGGGCGTCGATTTCAAGCCCGAGACGCCGGAGACGCTGCCCATCACCGTGTGCGGCAACCGCGCCCTGCGCGCCATCGACTACGCGAGCCCCATGGCCTCCGCTCAGCTGAAGACCGCCGTGCTCTTGGCCGGCGTTTTCGCCGACGGCACCACCACCGTGAACGAGCCAGCGCCCTCGCGCAACCACACCGAGCTCATGCTGCCGGAGTTCAACGTGCCCACCACCGCCGGCACCCGCGTGGCCACGGTGACCGGCCCCGCCGAGATGCTCGCCTCCGACGTCGTCGTGCCGGGCGACCCCTCCTCGGCCGCCTTCGTGGCCGCGGCCGCCCTGCTGAAGCCGGGCAGCTCCGTCACCATTCAGAACGTGTCGCTGAATCCGGCCCGCATCGGGTTCGTGCGCACGCTGGAGCGCATGGGCGCCGACATCCGCGAGTCCTACGGCGGGCATGAGGGCAAGGAGCCCCGCGGCACCATCACGGTGAACTACACGCCCGTGCTGCGCGGCTGCGAGATCCCCTCCCAGCACATCGCCTCGGTCATCGACGAGATCCCCGTGCTCGCCCTGGTGGCGGCCCATGCCCGGGGCATCACGGTGTTTCACGAGGTGGGGGAGCTGCGCGTGAAGGAATCCGACCGCCTCAAGGCCATCATCGACGGCCTGGCGCTTCTCGGCGTGGACGCCTGGGAAGAGGGCGACGATTTGTTCGTCGAAGGCAACCCGCAGCTGCAGGTGCCCCAAGGTCTCGTCTTCGAGTCTTACGGTGACCACCGTCTGGCCATGACCTGGGCGCTCGTGGGCGCCTGCGGGCGCGTGCCCGTATCGGTGACCCGCTTCACCTGCGTGGCCGTGAGCTACCCCGACTTCCTCGCCGACTTGAAGGGACTGGTGAAATAGTGATCGTCGCCATCGACGGGCCCTCCGGGGCCGGAAAGTCCACCGTGGCCAAGGCCGTGGCCAAAGAGCTCGGCTTCTCCTGCCTCGATACCGGGGCCATGTACCGCGCTATCGCCTGGCGCGCGCTGCAGGACGGCGTCGCGCTCGACGACGAGTCGGCCTTGGGAGTTATCGCCCGCACCTACGACATTGCCTTCGGGCATGTGGAAGGCGACCCGGTGCCGCGCCGCGTATTCATCGGCGACGATGAGGTGACCGACGCCATCCGCACCGCCGAGATCGACCGCGCGGTGAGCCCGGTGTCCGCCGCGCCCGCCGTGCGCGAGGCGCTGCTCGACCAGCAGCGCCGCATCGGCAACGCCGGCGACTACGTGGTGGAGGGCCGCGACATCGGTACCGTGGTGTTTCCCGATGCGGCCGTGAAGGTGTTCCTCACCGCCTCCGACGAGGAGCGCGCCCATCGCCGGGTGCGCCAGAACGTCGATCGCGGCATCGGTTCCATCGACTACGACGAGGTGCTGGCCGACCTGCGCCGGCGCGATGCGGCCGACTCCTCCCGCGCCACAGCGCCCTTGCGCCCCGCCGACGACGCCGTGCACATCGACTCCACCGCTCACTACATCGAGGAAGTCATCGAGCAGATCTGCACGCTAGCCCGAGAGGCGCGCTGATGTTCCTAAAATACTCCGAAATGTGGGACATGGATCTGGGTGGCGAACCCAGCAAGAACGAGATCCCGCACTGGTTCGGCAATGCGGCCTACGTGGTGGTGGGCGGCCTGTGCAAGCTGCTGTTCCGCTACCGGGTGGACAACCGCGACAAGCTGCGCGCTTTCCAAGGCGCGGAAGGGGCGCTCGTCATCTGCAACCACACGTCGTTCTTCGACGTCGTCTTCATGTACCTGGCCGCGCGCCCGAAGCAATGGGTGCGCCTCATGGGCCGCGACAGCCTCTTCGACAACGCCCACGGCCTGCTCGGCCAGGCGCTCTCGCGGGTGGGCGCCTTCCCCGTGAAGCGCGACACCGCCGATATGACCTCCATCAAGCGCGCCGTGCGCATGCTCAAGCGCCAGGAGCTCGTGGGCATCCTACCCGAGGGCACGCGCCGTGGCAAGACCGACCGGGTGCCCTCCATCCATGCCGGCGTGTCGGTGATCGCCCGCATGGCGAAGGTGCCCATCCTGCCCATGACCGTGCGCGGCGTGGAGCGCATCAAGCAGAAGGGCCAGCGCGTCCATTTCCCGAAGGTGACCGTCGACTACGGCGATCCCATTCTCGTCGGCGATTTCGACTTCCTGCCGAAGGACGAGCGCGTGGAAGCCTGCACCTGGTACGCCATGCGCGAGTGCTTCGCGCTGTACTACCGCTGCGCTCCCGAGGACGTGGACATGGCGGCGCTGTTCCCCGAGACGCGCGACTACGCCCCGGTGTTCGCCGAGCATCCTATCCCGCGCCACACGAGCGAGGAGCTGGCCCGCGCCGCCCGCACCGCTCGCGCCGAGAAAGCCGCCAAGGCCGCCGCGAAAGCGAAGGAGAGCTAACCGTGGAAGTGATTCGCGCGAAGCGGGCCGGGGCCTGCTACGGGGTGCAGCGGGCGCTGGACATGGCCGACGAGGTCATCGCCGACGGGAGCCGGGCCTACACGCTCGGGCCACTCATCCACAATCCGCAGGTGGTGGCCGATCTGGCCGCCCGCGGCGCCGAGGCCGTTGGTTCCGTGGAAGATATCTGCTGGGAAGGTGCCGCAGCCGGGGACGCGTCAGCGGAAGGGTCAGCTTCCGCAGCCGGGGACGTGCCGGCGGTGGTCATCCGTTCTCATGGGGTGACGCCCCAGGTGCTCGCCGCTGTGGAAGATCGCGGGTTCACTGTGGTCGATGCCACCTGCCCCCATGTGTCCCGGGCCCAGCACGCCGCCGCGGAGCTGGCCGGCGAGGGCTGCCGCGTCATCGTGGTGGGGGAGGCGGGGCACCCGGAAGTGGAGGGGCTCACTGCCTGGGCCGAGGAAGCCGGCGGCAAGGTGGACGTGGTGGCCGCGCCCGAGGAGATCCCGGAGGGCCTGTACGATCCGGTGGGCGTGGTGGCCCAGACGACCCAGCGCCGCGAGAACTTGGAGGCGGTGGTGGCCGCCCTGCGCGCGGCGGGGCTTGAGCCCATCGTGAAGAACACCATCTGCTCGGCCACGCGCCAGCGCCAGGAGGCCGCAGCCGATCTGGCTTCGGCCGTGGACGCTATGGTGGTCATCGGCGGCCGCAACTCGTCGAACACCACGCGGCTGGCCGAGGTGTGCGCGCTCACCTGCCCGCGCACCTTCCACATCGAATCGGCCGACGAGCTGGATCCGGCCGCCTTTGCCGGTTGCCGCCGCGTGGGCGTCACGGCCGGCGCGAGCACCCCTGAGAACCAGATCGCCGCCGTGGAAAAATTCTTGCGCGCCCTGTAGCCATGGCCACCTACCCCGGAAAAGACATCGAGCGCGAGGCCAATGCGCCCTGTGCCGCCTGCGAGCAGGCGACCCTCACTCCTGCCGAGGCGGCGGCCGCGGCCTGGGCGGGGCCGGCGGCGCGCATTATCGCCGTG
This sequence comes from Adlercreutzia sp. CNCM I-6207, assembly GCF_977072305.1. Classification (NCBI taxonomy): domain Bacteria; kingdom Bacillati; phylum Actinomycetota; class Coriobacteriia; order Eggerthellales; family Eggerthellaceae; genus Adlercreutzia; species Adlercreutzia sp. CNCM I-6207. The sequence goes on along the minus strand of NZ_CDRVLZ010000011.1, from coordinate 84,936 downwards.
GAGCCGGAAAGCCCCGCCGACGACGCCGGCTTTGCGCCCGGCTGCTACCTCACGACTGTGGACGGCGAGCCTTTGCGCGACATCATCGACTGGCGCTGGCTTGCCGCCGACGACGTTATCACTGTGGGCTACATCGATTTGGATGGCGAGGCCGGGGAGGTGGAGCTGGAGCGGGAGCCGGGTGAACGGTGGGGCTTTGAATTCGACGGCGTCCTGTTCGACCGTGTGAAGCTCTGCCGCAACGCCTGCGTGTTCTGCTTCATGCGTCAGCTGCCCGACGGCGTGCGCCCCTCGCTCGTGCTGCGCGACGACGACTTCCGTCTGAGCTTCCTTTCGGGCACCTTCGTCACGCTCACGAACTTGAAGCCGGAAGACGAGACCCGCATCATCGAGCAGCACATCAGCCCCTTGCGGGTGAGCCTGCACGCGAGCGAGCCGGATCTGCGCCGCCGCATGATCGGCAAGCACGCCGCCCATGGCCTGGCGGCCCTCGACCGTCTCCTGGCGGCCGGCATCGAGGCCCATGCGCAAATCGTGCTCATGCCCGGCGTGAACGACGGCGACGCTTTGCGCGAGACCTTGGAATGGGCCTGGGAGCGCCCCGGCATAAACGGCGTGGGCATCGTGCCTCTGGGCTTCACCAAGCACCAAACGGCCCTGCACGAGAGCTTCACGACGCCCGAGGCCGCCCGCGGCGTCATCGATGTGATCGCCCCCTTCCAGCAGCGCGCCCGGGCCGAGCGCGGAGGCCCCTGGGTCTTCGCCGCCGACGAGTTCTACGTGAACGCCTTCGGCGCCGACACCCCGGCCCATATCCCGCCGGCCTCCGACTACGGCGACTACGACATGTTCGAGGACGGCATCGGCATCGTCCGCTCCTATGTGGACGAGTTCGAAGAGGTCTGCGAAAACGGCCTGGCTGCCCGCGCCGCTGAGGCGCTGGCCGCTCGAAACCTCACGGCCCGCTACATCATCGGCGAGGCCATGCAGCCCTTCCTGGACGCCATGATCGCGAACAGCTCCCTGGCCGGCCGCCTCGTCCCCCTCACGGTGAGAAACGACTACTTCGGCGGCAACGTCAACGTCACCGGCCTCCTCACCGCCTCCGACATCGCCCCCGCCATCAAGGCCGCCAGCGAGGAAGAAGAAGGGACCCACCAGCTCTTCCTTCTCCCTAAAGTCATCTTCAACGACAACGGCGTGACGCTCGATGACATGACCGTGCAGGATATCGAAAACGCGGCCGGCGCCCCGGTGTCCGTGGTATCCTGTAACCCGCTCGATTATCTGCCTGAGATCATAAAGCTCGCCCAAGACGAGTCGTAAAGAATAGCGAGGATACCCATGGCCCTTCCCATCGTCGCCATCGTGGGCCGCCCGAACGTGGGCAAGTCCACCTTGGTCAACCGCATCGCCCAAACCGGCGACGCCATCGTGCACGAGATGCGCGGCGTCACCCGCGACCGCAGCTATCATAAGGCCGACTGGAACGGCGTCGAGTTCATGCTCATCGACACCGGCGGCATCGAGATGGGCGGCGACGACGCCTTCCAAGGCTCCATCCGCGCCCAGGCCTTCGAGGGGGCGCGCGAGGCCGACGTCATCATCTTCCTCGTGGACGGCAAGGCCGGCATCAACACCGACGACGAGGAGGTGGCCCGCATCCTGCAGAAGGCGGGCAAGCCGGTGTTCGTCGCCGTGAACAAGATGGACAACCCGGCCCGCATGGATGAAGTGTGGGAGTTCTACGCGCTCGGCCTGGGCGACCCGTGGCCGGTGAGCGCCCAGCACGGCAACGGCACGGGCGACTTGTTGGATGAGGTCGTGAACGAGCTGCGAAAGGTAGAGGTCGTTCCGGAAGAGGAGGTCGAGGCCATCAACGTGGCCATCATCGGCCGCCCGAATGCGGGGAAAAGCTCGCTCACCAACAAGCTCACCAACAACAACCGCTCCATCGTGTCCGATGTGGCCGGCACCACGCGCGACGCCATCGACACCCTGGTCGAGCACGAGGGGCAGATGTACCGTATCGTGGACACCGCGGGCCTGCGCCGCAAGAGCCAGATCGACGAGGACGTGGAATACTACGGCTTCGTGCGAGCCATGCGCGCCATCGACCGCGCCGACGTGGCCCTGCTCGTCATCGACGGCACCCTGGGCCTCACCAACGAGGACCAGCGCGTGGCCGGGTATGCCGCCGAGCGCGGGTGCGCCATGGTGATCGTGCTGAACAAGTGGGATATCGTGGAGGGCCCCGAGGAGAAGGCGAAGATCCGCGAGCGCATCGAGGACCGCATGACGTTCGTGGGCTACGCGCCGGTGGTGGCCATCTCTGCGCTCACCGGCAAGCGCGTCGACCGCATCTGGAGTGCCATCGACGACGTGTATGCCAACTACAGCCGCACCATCCCCACGGCCCGTTTGAACACCTGGCTCGCCGGTATCCGCGAGACGGGGCACACCGTGTCGAAGGGCAAAGCGGTGTTACGCATGAAGTACCTCACCCAGACCGGCACCTGCCCGCCGCACTTCACCTTCTTCGTGAATCGCCCCGATGTCGTGGACGACAACTACGAGCGCTACCTTGAGAACCGCATGCGCGAGGCCTTCCCCTTGGAGGGCACCCCCATCCGCCTCAAGTTCAAGAAGAAGGACTAACCCGTGGACACCGTCATCACGTATCTGACCCTGTCGTTCATCGTCTCGTTTTTGCTGGGCTCCATCCCCTGGGGCGTCATCGTCTCGAAGCTGGCCTTTCACAAGGACATCCGCGACGAGGGATCGGGAAACATCGGCACCACCAACGCCTTCAGGGCCATGGGGAAGGTCGGGGGTGCGCTCGTGTTCGTGCTCGATTTCGGGAAGGGGCTTTTGTCCGGCTGGCTCGCGGCCTTTGTGTTCGCCCCGGCCATAGCTGCGGTGCCGGTGGACGCCGTCACTCCCGACGGCCAGCTGCTTCTCGGCATCTTCGGCAATCCGGCTTTGAATCCGGTGGGCCTCGCTTTGGCCCTCGCTTTCGCGGGCTGCACGCTCGGCCACATCTTCAGCCCCTGGCTCAAGTTCAAGGGCGGCAAGGGTATCGCGGTGGCCGCCGCTTGCCTGTGGTTCGTATTCGGTCCGGTGGGTTTTTTCATCGAGATCGCCGCGTTCGCCCTCGGCATCGCCATCACCCGCTGCGTGTCCGTGGGCTCCATCGCCGCGGCGGCCATCTGCCCGCTGCTCGCCCTATACTTCTACTGGGGCCAGTGGGTACCTTGGCTCATCATCGCTGCCACGGCCTGCGTCGTCATCTGGGCCCACCGCGCCAACATCGCCCGCCTGCGCGCGGGCACGGAGAACAAGATAGGTGGTAAGAAAGCAGCCTAGCATCAACCATGGTTGAGCGAAGCGGAGATACGGGGTGTTCTGACCGAGCGAGTTCCGCAGCGACTGAAACAGGACTCAATGTCCTGTTTCACAAAGCGAGGACTGTCTGAGCGAATCAGAATACCGCGTAGCTCCGCTCTGGGGGAGTTGCGACCAAGAGAGAGGATTGATATGCGCGTAGCAGTGATTGGGGCCGGCAGCTGGGGAACGGCGTTGGCGCTCGTGCTGGCGGAAGCAGGCCACGAGGTGGTGCTCTGGGCCCGCACGCCCGAGGTGGCCCGTGCCATCAACGAGGAGCACCGCAACCCTCGGTACCTCTCGGACTACCGCCTTCCTTCCGCCATCCGCGCCACCGCCGACTACGCGTGTGCCTGCGAGGGCGCTGAGGCCGTGGTCATCGTGACGCCCTCGGCCGCCCTGCGCTCGGTGGCCGCCGACCTGCGAGAGCTCATTGCGCCTGCGACCCCCATCGTCATCTGCTCGAAGGGCGTGGAGGAAAAGACGGGCCTGCTTCCCATCGATACCTTCGCCGCCGAGCTGGGGAACGCCGGGCGCATGGCGGTGCTGTCGGGCCCCACCCATGCCGAGGAGGTTATTTGTCGCAAGCCGTCGGCCGCGGTGGTGGCGTCGGCCGACGAGGGGACGGCGCTGTTCTTCCGCGACCTGTTCGCCACGCGGTTCTTCCGCACCTACACCTCCGACGACCCGGTCGGGGTGGAGCTGTGCGCCGCCTTCAAGAACGTCATCGCCATTGCCGTGGGCATCTCCTACGGCATGGGCTTCGGCGACAACACTGCGGCGATGCTGATCACCCGCGGTCTCGCCGAGATGAGCCGCATGGTGGTGGCCGCCGGGGGAGAGGCACTCACCTGCATGGGGCTCGGGGGCGCCGGCGACATGGTGGTCACCTGCATGTCGCAGCACTCGCGCAACCGGCGGTTCGGCGAGCAGTACGTGGCCCGCGGCCTTACCCTGGACGATTTCACGGCGCAGACCCACATGGTGGTGGAAGGGGCCATCGCCTGCAAGACCCTGGCCACGCTCGAGGCCCGCTACGGGGTCGATTTGCCTCTGACTGATACGGTGCGCAGCGTCGTGTGGGAAGGGGTGAACCCGCGCGAGGCCGCGGCCGCCCTCATCGATCGGCCGCTGAAGAGCGAGTTCTACTAGAGCGATCTTTCAGGTTGTCCGGCCTTTAACGCCGGGACGGGGGTGCCGTGCTCAAACAGCGGTCTATGGCACTTCTCGTCTGGGGGTTCGGGCCTTTCCGTTTGCCATAGACCGAACTGCGCGCGGCACCCCCGCCCCGAATCTCGGGTTTGCTTCGTAAAATACGAGCGATTGCCTTAAGATTTCGCCAGGTAAACGGGGTGCATACATGGTCGCAACCGTCGGGCCTTCCCGCTTTCACGAGGACGGGAAGGCCTTATTGTTGTCATCAGCCGAGCGGAAGGGCGGAAATCCGGGCAACCGGGCGCCCGTACCGCGAGGTCCTTGACAACCAATTCGAGCTTTCCGTCGCACCGTCTCCTGCGTGAACCCTCCTCTCTCCTCTCTCAAAACCCTCGCGGCGGAAACGATTTCCATGCGCACGTTATCCCCTTCTCCTCCGTGCGTACTGAGCAAAGCTCCTCCGGTTCCCCTGCCGGAGGAGCTTTTTTATGGGCATCTCTTTGCGGCCGCGCCTCGTTTTCCCCTTGTCGTATGCCGTTTTCGCCTTGCAGTTTCCCCTCTGATGACGTACTGTTAAGCAAGCAAATTTCGAAGGGGAAGGGTGCGCCGCCGCTATGAAGACGACCGAGAACGCCGTCCGGGATCGGAAGGGCTTCGCGCGCCTGACCTTGGTCATCGTGCTCATCTTTGCGGTCATGGGGGCCTCTATCTGGGCCGTCTCGAAGAAGACCTCCGACGACATGGCCGATGCCGCCATTCTGAACCTCAACGAGAACTTGAACCTCATGGAAAGCACGGTGGAGGCCATTCAGGACAGCGAGGCGCAGTTCCAACGGCTTTTGGCCACCGAGCTGGCCGCTGCGGGCGATCCGGCCGCCGCTGTGGAGCGCTTGGGCAAAAGCGATGCCGCCGCGCTCATCTCCGTCGTGCCCCAGGGGGCCGACGTCGGCGTCTCCAACGACGGCGCCCCCTTCGATCCGGCGTCGCTCGATTTCAGCGGCGGGGGAGCCATCGGGGGGCTGCCCGTCTCCCAGGCCTATGTGAACGCCGAGGGCAGCTGGGCTTACACGGTGAAGTGTCCCATCGAGCGCGACGGCGTCCCCATCGCCGAGCTGTACACCGAGTACACCTTCGATGCCATCGACCAGTCGCTGCCCCAGGGCTTCTACGGCCAGCGGGCCGTGCTCTATCTCATGGACGCCGCCACGGAGCGCTTCGTGCTGAAGCCCGAGGGCATGGGCGAGCGTGATGCGGGGCATGTGAATCTGGAGGACTTCTACCGGGCCAACAACATCACTGACCCGGCCATTCTCGCCATGGTGGAAGACGGCATCGCGAACCGCGAGAACATCATGTTCGCCCATAAGGTGAAGGGCACTGAGGCCCTGTGCTATTTGTGGTCCATCGGAGATGGCACCACCTATCTGGTGGGCTATGTGCCCATGGAGGCCATCCAGCGCGAGGCCCAGGCGGTGAACGTCGCTCTGGTCATGGTGGCTTCCATCACGATTGCGGCCTTCTGCCTGTGCGTCATCCTCTACGGCTTCAACCGGCGCAAGCAGGCCCGGGCCCAGCGGGCACGGGAGGAGGAACGCGCGCTGCACGCCGAGCAGCTCGCCCAGGCGCTTCGGGCGGCCGAGGTGGCCAACGAGTCGAAGTCGGCCTTCCTTGCCAACATGTCCCACGACATCCGCACCCCTATGAACGCCGTGCTTGGCTTCACCACCATCATCGAGAAGGAGGCCGACAACCCCGCGAAGGTGCGCGACTGCGCCGGCAAGATCATGGCCTCGGGGCGCCATCTGCTCGACCTCATCAACGACGTGCTGGACATCTCGAAGATCGAGAGCGGCAAAGCGTCGCTCACCTTGGCGGAGTTCGATTTGGGCGACTCTCTGGCGGCGGCGGAATCCATCATCGCGCCCATGGCCCGGGACAAGGGGCAGACGTTCTGCGCGGAGATCCGCTCTGTCCGCCACGAGCGCCTCATCGGCGACGAGACGCACCTCAACCAAATTCTGCTGAACTTGCTGTCGAATGCCGTGAAGTACACCCCGGAGGGCGGTCGCATCTGGCTGCGCTTCATCGGGCTTCCGGCGCATTCCAACGCACTGGAGCATCTGCGCATCGAGGTTGAGGACGATGGCTACGGCATGACGCCGGAGTTCCTTAAGACCATCTTCGACTCGTTCACGCGCGCCGAGAACTCCACCACCAACAAAGTGCAGGGCACGGGGCTCGGCATGTCCATCACCAAGAGCCTCGTCGACCTCATGGGCGGTACCATCGAGGTGGAAAGCGAGGTGGGGAAGGGGTCGTTGTTCCGGGTCGATCTGGAGCTGCGCATCCCCGAGGAGCAGGCTGCCGGATACTTCTGGGAGCGCGCCGGCATCAAGGGCATGCTCGTGGCGGACGCCTCGCCTGCGGCGCACGGGGCCATCGCCGAGTTCATGGAGGGCACGGGCGTGGAAGTGGACGGGGCGGCCAGTGCCGATGCGGCTCGCAAGCTGGTGGAGGCGCGCGGCAGCTACGACGTGGTGCTCGTCGGCGTCCCGTGGCTTAATGACGCCGCCGTGCGCGCGGCCGACGACCTGCGGGCGAGCGCGGAGACGCCGCTTCTGTTCATGCTCGAGCACACCTTCGACCAAGACGACGATGTGGTGCTGCCGCAAGGCGCGGCGGTGCTGACCAAGCCCTTCTTCCCCTCCATGCTGAAGCAGAAGATCGAGACCGTGCGCGGCGTGGGCACTGACGAGGACGACGATCTGGCCCAGGTACTTTCCGGCAAGCACTTCCTCGCCGCCGAGGACAATTTCCTCAACGCCGGCATCCTCACGGATCTGCTGGAGATGGAGGGCGCCACGGTGGAGATCGTCGAGAACGGCAAGCTGGCCGTCGAGCGCTTCGAGCGCTGCGAGCCCGGCGAGTTCGACGCCATCCTCATGGACGTGCAGATGCCAGTCATGAACGGGCATGCGGCCGCCCAGGCCATCCGGGCGCTCGCGCGGGCGGATGCGGCGACTATTCCCATCTTCGCCATGACCGCCGATGCCTTCGTGGAAGACGAGAAGGCGGCGCTGGCCGCCGGCATGAACGCCCATGTGGCGAAGCCCTTGGAGATAGACGAGCTGCGGCGCGCCGTCGACCGCTTCGTCGAGAAAGGACGATCATGAGACCTATCGCGAGCAAGCGCGTCCGCAAGGGGGCCGTGGCAGTCGTCGCGCTCGTCGGCGCTCTGGTGCTCGGAGCCTGCAGCACCTCGGCGCCGGCGGAGAATTTGGCCGTGCAGGATGTCGACGAGGAGAGGACGGTGAACTTCTTCAGCCCCATGGAGAAGATCAGCCCCGACACCGAGAACACGGCCCGCACGGCCAGCGACCTGACGATCGCCATGGCGGAGGAGCGGCTCGGGCTCACGCTGGCCTATCACACCTACACGGCCGAGAACTACCAGGACAAGACCTACGACGAGGTGTGCCTGGAGCGGGCCCGCAATAATTCGGACGATCTGTACCTGCTGAACACCGACACCATCGTGACCCTCGGGTCGGAGGGGCACCTCGCCGACTTGTCGGGGCTTTCCTGCGCCCAGAACCTGCGGGAGGTGGTGCGCACGGCCAACACGGTCGACGGCAAGCTCGTGGCCATTCCCCAAGAGGTGGTGGCCTACGGCCTGTTCGTGAACAAGGATATCTTCGACGAATGCGAGCTTTCGCTGCCGAACACGCCCGAGGAGTTTCTGGAATGCTGCCGGGTTCTCAAAGAGAAGGGCTATGAGACGCCCGTCGGCGCCAACCGCTGGTGGCTGGAGACCTTCGTTTTCGCCCAGGCCTACGCCGATCTGTACAACGGAGGAGATGTGGCCGCCGAGGTGCAGGCTCTCAACGCCGGCGAGACCCGTTACAGCGACTACATGCGCCCCGGATTCGAGTTCTTGAAGACGCTGATCGGCCTCGGCTACGTCGACGCCGAGAACGCGCTGGTGAGCGAGGCCTTCGAGGGGGCCGGCGAGGGCGAGGACTTCATGGCGGGAACGTGCCCCATCGTCATGGCCTACTGGGGCGCGGCCAACACCGATACCGCCTACGGCAGCCCCTCATTCGATATGGAGGTTATCGGCTTCCCGAGCGCGCGCGGCCAGATGCCCGTGCTCTCCATGACCGGATGCGCCGTGGGCGAGCGGGCCGAGCACCGCGACGAGGCTCTCAAGGTGGTGGACGTCATCTGCTCGGACGAGGCCCTGCAGCTGTACGCCGAGACCAACCGCGTTATCTCGCCTTCGAAGAACGTGGAAGTGGATTGCGCCGAGCCGCTTCGCCCCTTGAACGATTTGGTGCAGGCCGATACCTACGTGCTCGCCTCGAACGCGGGTATGGACGTGGAACAGTGGGGCAATGTGTGCCTCATCGTGCGCGATTTGCTCGGTGGGGCGACCGTTGACGAGTGCATGGCGAAGCTGGACGCCCTGCAGGACGCGGCGGCCTGATCGACCTGTCCGCGCTCTCGGACGCTACGGGGTCTCGGCTTGCCCCGGCGCCTGGGAGCGCTACCTGGTGAGAGGCTGCTGCTCTAGTTTCAGGAGGGCGGCGTTGATGTCGTCGGTGGGCTTGCCGGTGGCGGTGACGATGCGGTGCGTTGGTACGAGCAGGGGAGTGGGGCAGGCGCGCAGGGCGGCTCCGACGGAGCGGAAGGAGCCGGGGCGGCCCAGGGTCTCGGCGAGGGCGCGGGCCGTGGTCGTGTGCCCGTAGGGGATGTTCGCCGCGGCCTTCCATACCTCCTGCTGGAAGGCGCTGCCCTCGGGGCGCATGGGAACGGTGAACGCCGATCGCTGGCCGGCGAGGTAGGCCATGATCTGGTTGGCGGCCTCGGTGGTGAGCGCTGTGGGCTGCCGGTCGCCGGGGAGGTTCTGCTCGCCGAAGCTGACGGCGGTTACGGCGGTGCCGTCGGCGGCGATGGTGACGGGCCCGAACTTCGTCGGATAGGTGAAGAAGGTGCTGCGAGTCGTGCTGGGCATGGGTGTCCTCGCTCTCGTCGGAAGGCGTCGGCGCCCCATCGGGGCGCGGGCGCATCTGCGGGGCCGGCCGTGGGCGTCGGGCCGCTCCGTGCAGGTTTGCCGCTGATGGCCATTATAGGCCGTCGGAGCACCGTCGTCGCGGTAGAATGTCGCCATCGGAAAGCCGCGAGATGAGGATGCGTCCTATGTACCAACCTGTGAAAATCGCCCCGTCTATCTTGTCCGCCGATTTCATGAACCTCGGGCAGGACATTCGCATGATCGAGGAGGGCGGCGCCGCCTTCGTCCATATCGACGTCATGGATGGCCACTTCGTGCCGAACCTCACCATGGGTGTGCCGCTCTTGAAGCAGCTCAAGCCCGCCACGAACCTTCTGTGCGACGTGCACCTCATGATCGACAATCCGCTGGACGAGCTGCCCTGGTTCATTGACGCCGGCGCCGACCTTTTGAACGTGCACGTGGAGGCGCTGGACGAGGCCGATCTGGCGCGGGCCATCGCCCAGATCCACGAGGCGGGCCTTCTGGCGGCGGCGGCCTTAAAGCCCAAGACGCCCGTGAGCGCGCTTTCGCCGGTCATCGCCGAGCTGGACATGGCGCTCGTCATGTCGGTGGAGCCGGGCTTTTCCGGGCAAAGCTACATCGCGGGGTCCGATTTGAAGGTGGCCGAGGTGGTGCAGATGGCGCGGGCGGCCGGCAACGAGGAGCTGCTCATCCAGGTGGATGGCGGCATCGGTCTGGCCACGGCGCCGCTTGTGGCCGCCGCCGGGGCTGATGTGCTCGTCTGCGGCAACGCCGTGTTCAAGGCCGACGACCCGCGGGCGGCCATTGGCGCCGTGAAGGGCGCGGCCGATGAGGCCCGCGAGGCTGCCTTGGCCCGTGGCCAATGGAATTAAGAGGAAGAAGAAGCGCGATGAGCAACACCGAGGAAAACCTTGCGGCCGTCGAGCGCGAATTGGCGGCCGATGTGGCCATGGCCGAGGGGCGCGCCGATGCCGAGGACGCCACCCTGCCCGAGCCGGCGGCGGGCTTCATCTACCTGGACTACGCCGCCACCGCCCCCCTGTGCGCCGAGGCGGCCGGTGCCATGGCGCCCTTCCAGGTGCCCGGGCCTGCGAACTTGGCCGTGAATGCCAATGCCAACGCCCTGTACGGGGTGGGGCGCGCCGCCTTCGACCTTCTGGAAAGCGCCCGGCGCCGCGCGGCCCGGGCCCTGGGCGCCCGGCGCCCCGATGAGATCGTCTTCACCTCCGGCGCCACCGAGGCCGACGACGCGGCCATCCTCGGCCTTGTGCAGGCGGCTGCCGAGCAGCGGCGCCTTACCGGCCAGAAGGACCGCGCCCTGCACGTCATCACCTCCGCCATCGAGCACGATGCCGTGCTCGCGCCCTGCCGGCGCCTCGAGGGCGAGGGCGTGCTCGTCACCTACCTGCGCCCCAACCGCCAGGGCTTCATCGAGGCCTCGTCGCTGGCCGAGGCGCTCACCGACGACACGGTGCTCGTCTCAGTGCAAGCGGCGAATTCCGAGGTGGGCGCCATCCAGCCCATCCGCGAGCTGGCGGCGCTGGCCCACGAGCGCGGCGCCCTCTTCCACACCGATGCCGTGCAGGCCCTGGGCAAGATGCCGCTCGATGTGCAGAAGCTCGGCGTGGATGCGGCTTCCTTCTCGGCCCACAAGATCGGCGGCCCCAAGGGCGTGGGCGCCCTGTACCTGAAGGCCCGCACTCCCTTCGCCCCCTACCTTTTGGGCGGCGGTCAGGAATCCGGTCGCCGCAGCGGCACCCAGAACGTCGCCGGCGTCACCGGCTTCGTCGCCGCCCTGGAGGCGGCCCAGGAAGCCGAGCCGGAGGAGTCCGCCCGCCTGCGCGCCCTGCGCGACCGCCTCTATGCGGCCATGGGCTCCATCGGCGGCATCCAGCCCACGGTGGAGGTGGATGCGGGCAGCCGCGACTTTCTCCCCAACATCGTCCACGGCCTGGCCGATGAGTGGGAGAGCGAGACCATGGTACTGCGCTTCGACCAGCTCGGCATCTGCGTCGCCGGCGGCAGCGCCTGCTCCAGCCACTCCCTGGAGCCGAGCCACGTCCTGCGCGCCATGGGCGTCACCGGAGATACGTCCTACAACGCCCTGCGCATCTCCATGGGAAGATACACCACCGAGGCCGATATAGCGGCCTTCGAGAAGGCATTAAAGAAGGTACTAAACTGGTAAAGGAAGAGTATGGAACTCGTAAACACCCATTGCCATTGCGTCTATTCCGGCCACGGCACCGGAAGCATCGCCGAGTACGCCGACGCCGCCGCGGCCGCCGGCCTCACCACCCTCGCCTTCACCGAGCACTTCCCGCTCTCTGCGGCCTTCGACCCGGACGAGTACCTCTCCATGAGGCCGCAGATGGTGAATGCCTACCTGGCCGAGATCGACGAGGCCCGCGCCCGGCACCCGCAGATCGAATTCGTCACCGGCACCGAGATGGACTACCTCGGCGCCTTGGAGGACCGCCAGCTCACCGAGGAGGCCCTGGCCCCCTTCCGCTTCCGCCTTCTTTCGGTGCACTTCATCGACGGCTGGGCCTTCGACGATCCCGATCAGAAGGCCCGTTGGAAGGAGCCCGGGGCGCCGGACGCCATCTGGCGGCGCTACGGCGAGCTGTGGTGCGAGGCGGCATCGAATGCGAGCCTGCCCTACGACGCCATGAGCCATCCGGATCTCGCGAAGAAGTTCGGCTATTACCCGAGTTTCAGCCTGGAGCGCCTCTACGACGAGATGGCCGAGGCGGCGCGCGCCGGCGGCCGCATGGTGGAGGTGAACACGTCGGGCGGCTACTACGCCTGCACCGAAATGTTCCCGGCCCCGGGGCTGCTCGCCGCTTTCTGCCGCGCCGGCGTGCCCTGCACCGTGGGCTGCGACTCCCACGACCCGGCCAACGTGGCCCGGGACATCGAGCGGGCCTACGGGCTCATGTACGAGGCGGGCTACAGAAGCGTTACCGTCCCGACAGCCACAGGCGACCGTCGAAGCATTACCATCGAATAGGGTGCGTCCGCGATAGGGCGCGCCGATTCCGTTCCAAGAAAGAAGCTGATCATATGGGATTGTTCAACAAGGCCGACAAGGCCAGCACTGAGGCTCTTTCCAAGCGGGGCGAGTCCCATCTCGCGCCGCGCACGTTCAACATGACCATCGGCGGCCTGGAGAAGGCGCTGCTGAAGGAGTTCCCGGCCGAGGATGCCGAGAAGTGGGACCGCACCGGGCTTCTGGTGGGGGAGCGCTCGCTGCCCGTGACCCGGGTGGCCGTGGCCCTGGACGCCACGCCGGGTGCTGTGGCCGCTGCCGCTGAGGCCGGGGCCAACGTGCTCCTCACCCATCATCCGGCGTTTCTCGAGGCCCCCGATGCCTTCGCGCCCGAGGCGAGCGCCCTGGAAAGCCCCGGGGCCGTGGTATGGGCCGCCATCCGCAACCAGGTGGCGCTCATGGATTTCCACACGGCGCTCGATGTGAGCCCGGCGGCGGCCCGGGTGCTGCCCGGTATGCTGGGGCTCAAGTTCACGCTGCGCTTCGCCGAGCCTTTGGAGGGCTCGCGGCGCAAGGGCTACGGGCAGATCTGCGAGGTGCCCGACAACGACGGCGAGCCCGAGGCCTTGGCGCGCCTGGCTGCCCGCTGCATGGCGGTCTTCGGCCGCGCGCCGCGGGTATGGGGCGCCCCCGATGCGCCGGTGCGCCGGGTCGTCACGGCCACGGGCTCGGCGGCCAGCCTCGCGCCGGCGCTTGTCGCGGCCGGGGTGGACGCCGTCGTCTGCGGCGAGATGAAGTACCACACCGCGCTGGAGCTGGCGGCGGCGCACGTGGCCGTCATCGAGCTCGGCCACGATGCGAGCGAGCTGCCCTTGGTGGCCGTGCTGGCCGAGGCGCTGGCCCGCGCCGGTGTCCCTGCCGAGGCGGTGACGCTTGTCGATCAGTCCGAGAACTGGTGGACGCCGGAGGCCGTCCGCGTCTAGTTGCGTAATTTTCTCCATTGCCCCTGCCCAAGATCTGGGTTTTCGCCTATTATTGTCAGGGAGAAAACAGAGATCGAAAGTGAGGTTCCATGGAGGCTACGCGCGACGATATCGAAGGTCTGTTCGAACTGCAGCGCATCGATCTCGAGATCAAGCGCCTGAGCAAGGAGCTGGACGAGCTGCCCCAGCGCGGCATCATCGTGGCCGCCCGCGACAAGAAGGCCGCCATCGAGGCCAAATCCGAGCAGGTGGCCGAGCTCAAGCGCGCCACCACGAAGAAGATCACCCGCATCGACGACGAGGACGCGTCGCTTGCCAAGAAAGAGGCCGGCGTCCAGGCCGCCATCGACGCCGCTCACGGCGACTTCCGCAACGTGGAGGCCCGCACCAAGGAGCTGGCGGGCATCGTGCGCCGCCGCGCCACCATCGCCGAGGATCGCGCCGGGGTGGCCGCCGAGCTGGACAAGATCAGCGCCATGGAGGCCCAGATCTCGCTCGCCCTGGAGGAGATCGCCGCCAAGGAGCAGGAGGCCATCGACTCGTTCCAGAAGCAGGGGGGCGACCTCAAACTCGCCATCGCCAAGCTGGAAGCGGCTCGCGGCCAGGTGGAGGCGAAGGTCTCCCCGCAGCTATTGGACGTCTACAACCGCACGGCGGCCCGCTCCGGCGTGGCCATCGGCGTGCTCGACGGCAACCGCTGCGGCGCCTGCCGCACGGTCATCGACGGCGGCCGTCTTATCGATCTGCGCAACCAGGCACCGCTGGGTATGTGCCCCTCGTGCAAGCGTTTGCTGGTGATCGCATAATTTCTGTTGCCCTCACCGCGCGCGCTGTGCTATAGTTGGCGAGCTGTGTCCAAAACGAAACAACAAGCACTACGGAGTTGATATCAATGTCGAAGGTTTGCGAAGTTTGCGGTAAGCACCCGGTTGCCGGTCGTAGCATCAGCCACTCTCACCGTGTGAGCAACCGCGTGTTCCGTCCCAACATCCAGAAGATCACCATTCGCGACGCGAAGGGCCATGTCCGTCGCGCCAACGTGTGCACCTCCTGCATGAAGGCCGGAAAGGTGGAGCGCGCCTAACAAGAGCGCTTCCGCTTTCTTTTCCAGAGAATCCAAAAGCCCGCCCCGCGGGCTTTCTCTGTTTTGGCACAGAGTTGACGATGCGAAGGAGGCGGGGCGGCCCGCGCGCAGGTTGCGCAGCGACTGGAACAGCCCAGTGGGCTGTTCCACCAAGCGAGCCATTGCTTGAGCACGGGTCGTCCCGCCTCCTTCGCGGCGCCCCCGATGATGCGAGTTCGTTTGTGGAATATGGCCGACTGTCATCGGGGGGTAACGGCGGCGGAGTGTTCGTTGCGCTATACTCTTCTCGACTATGTATGCAAAGCTCAGCGGAAAGGATTTGTCCCATGAGTTCTACGATACCCGGCAACCTCCACGTTGCCAACGACGTGCTGGCCGATTTGGTCGGTAACGCCGCCATGGAGTGCTACGGCGTGGTGGGGGTGTGCGCGCCCAACGTCGCCGACAGCATCGCCAAGATCCTGCCCGCCTCGCGCCTGCGCCGCGGCGTGGTGGTCAGCTCTCTGGAAGAGGGCGTGCACGTCGATTTGTACATCGTCGTGGAATACGGCACCAACATCGCCACGGTTTCCCGCAACCTCATCGACCAGGTCAGCTTCGCGCTGAAGGAGTACGCGCGCGTGCCGCTGGCCGGTGTGGATGTTCACGTCATGGATGTCAAGGTGCGCCGCTAAGGCTCATCGCGAGATGGGCTCAAGTGCCCGCCTGATGCGGGCAGCTCGCCCTTGAAGGAGAATTAACCCCTCATGTCTACTACGACTTACTCTTCCAATAACGTGCTGAACGCCGTGGCCGCCGCTGCCAAGGTTCTCGACGAGCGCAAGGAGGAAGTGAACCGCCTGAACGTGTTCCCGGTGCCCGACGGCGACACCGGCACGAACATGTCGCTCACCATCCAGTCGGTGGTGAGCAACGTGGCGAACCTTCCCATCGGTGCTCCGGGAGCCGATATCCGCAAGGCCATCACCACCGGTGCCCTCATGGGGGCGCGCGGCAACTCCGGCGTCATCACCTCCCAGATCTTGCGCGGCCTATGCGAGGGCAGCCAAAGCTTCGACGAGTTCGATGTCGAATCCATCGCCGCCTCCTTCGATCGCGCTCGCGAGGTGGCCTTCCAGGCCGTGCGCAAGCCGGTGGAGGGCACGATCCTCACGGTGCTGCGCGATTCCGCCGCCGCCGCCAAGGTGGCCGTCGAGCAGGAGCTTTCCATCCCCGAGGCCCTGGACGCCATCGTGGCCGAGGCCTACGCCTCGGTGCAGCGCACGCCCGACCTTTTGCCCGTGCTGAAGGAGCACGGCGTGGTGGATGCCGGCGGTTTCGGCCTGGCCATTATCTTCGACGCCTTCACCGCGGCGCTGCTCGGGCGCTCCGGCACCATGGTCGACGAGATGTCCTTCGCCCGGGGGTCGCACCCCAAGGTGGAGATCGAGCAGGTGAACGACTGGGAGGGCTCCCAGTACCGCTACTGCAACGAGTTCCTTGTGGATTCCGATACCCTGGACAAGGATGCCGCGCTTGAGTTCCTCTCCACCATGGGCGACTGCGAGCTGTGCGTGGGCGAGGTGCCGAAGTTCAAGGTGCACGTGCACTCCGACCACCCCGATCAGGTGCTGAAGTATTTCCTCGATCACGGCCAGATCTCCGAGGTGTTCATCCACAACATGCAGATTCAGTCGGCCGAGCGCACCGAGAAGCTGGCCGCCGAGGAGCAGGCCGAGCGCAAGCCCCTGGGCTTTGTGGCCGTGGCCGCCGGTTCCGGCCAGGCGGAGATCCTGAAGAGCCTCGGAGTCGATGTCATCGTCTCCGGAGGCCAGACCATGAACCCCTCCACGAAGGATCTGCTGGACGCCGCAGGATCGGTGAACGCCGATGCGGTCATCATCCTGCCGAACAACTCGAACATCATCATGGCAGCCAACTCCGCCGCCGAGCTCTCTGAGACGCCCTGTGCCGTCGTGCCCACCAAATCGGTGCCCCAGGCCTTCTCGGCCCTGTTCGCCGTGGATGTGGATGCCTCCTTGGAAACGAACGTCGAGGAGATGACCGAGGCCGCCCAGGCCGTGAAGACCGGCGAGGTCACCTGGGCCACCCGCGACTCCAAGGACGCCGAGGGCAACCCCATCGCCGAGGGTGACGTCATCGGCATCGCCGACGGCTCCATCGAGGCGGTGGACGATTCCATCGACGGCGCGGTGCTGACGCTGCTCGGCAAGATGGACGCCGAGGACGCCGATACCTGCACCATTTTGGCCGGCGAGGGCTATTCCGACGAGGATCTGGAGGCGCTCGTGGCGAAGATCGAGGAAGCCTACGACGAGCTGGAAGTTGACGCCCAGCGCGGCGAGCAACCCCTTTACCCCATTGTGTTCTCGGTTGAATAATCTGCTTGAAGCTCTCCCGGGACGCGAGCTGAACGGCATGTTCAGTCGCTCAGACAGTCCTCGTTGGTATCGAAGGCGTCAGGGGCATCCTCTCCCCAACATAAGCCGCCTTCGATACCATCTGCGGAACTCGCTTGGTGAACACGCCGTCCATCTCGCGTTTGGCTCTGCCATAATAGAAGGAAGATAGTTTGCCCATTGATCGGGAAAAAGCTACGCTCTCGCTGGACGAGCCCGTGTCCCGGATTCGTCTGGTCAGCCCTGCGCGGGCTGCGGCGCTCGAGAAGCTGGGCGTGCGCACGCTGCGCGATTTGCTGACGCACTTCCCCCGGTCCTACATCGATCTCTCCCAGGTGGAGACCTGCGGCACCGCTCGCATCGGGGAGGTCTGCACCATTCGCGGCACGGTGCACGAGATCAAGCTGAAGAAGCCCCGCTACAATCTCAAGCTCGTGGAGATCGCGCTCGTGGACGGCACGGGCATCCTTATAGTCACCTGCTTTCGCCAGCCGTGGCTGATGGATCAGGTGAAGGCGGGGGATGCGGTGGCCGTTTCGGGCAAGGTGACCTTCGACTACGGCTACAAGCGCATGACCAACCCCTTCATCGAGGTGATCGGGGAGGGGGAGGAGGTCACCGGCTCGGTGGTGCCGGTGCATCCGGCCACCGAGAAGCTCACGGCGGCCTGGGTGCGCCGCATCGTGGCCAACGGACTTACGGCCGCCGAGGGGCTTTTCGACCCGCTGCCCTTGGGGCTGCGCCTGCGCTACCGGCTCATGAGCCGCGGCGCCGCGCTGCGCGCCATCCATTTCCCGCGCACCATGGCAGAAGCCGACGAGGCGCGGCGGCGGCTCGTCTATGAGGAGCTTTTGTACCTGGAGCTGTTCCTCATGCAGGAGGGCGCGGCCCGCAGCGCTGGATGCGTGCCCCACGCCCATGTGGTGGACGGCCCGCGGCTTGGCGCCTTCGCCGCCTCGCTTCCCTTCGAGCTCACCGGCGAACAGCAGCGGGCGCGCGACGAGATTCTTGCCGCCCTGGCGGCGCCGACGGTGGCCAACCACATGCTTTTGGGAGACGTGGGCACCGGCAAGACCGTCGTTGCCGGCCACGCTCTGGCCGCCGCCGCCGATTCCGAGGGGCAGGCCATGCTCCTCGCGCCCACCGAGGTGCTCGCCCGTCAGCACATGGAGGGCCTGGGAGAGCGCTTGGAAGGCGCCGGGGTGCGCGTCGCCCTGCTCACGGGTTCCACGACCGCCGCCGAGCGGGCCGCCATTGTGGAAGGCTTCGCCGCCGGGGAGGTGGACGTGCTCATCGGCACCCATGCGCTGCTCTCCGACGACGTCGTGCCGCGCAACCTCACCCTGGCGGTCATCGACGAGCAGCAGCGCTTCGGGGTGGACCAGCGGGCGAAGCTGCTGGAGAAGGGCGAGGCACCCGATGCGCTGTACCTGACGGCCACGCCCATCCCGCGCACCTTGGCGCTCGCGCTCTACGGCAATCTCACCTTGTCCTACATCAAGCACCGCCCCCACGACAGCGCGCGGCGCACGACGCGGGTGCTCTCCCGCGAGCAGCAGGGAGACGCCTTCGAGGCGGCCCGCGAGGCGCTCGACCGCGGCGAGCAGGTCTTCGTCGTCTGCCCGCTCGTGGGCAAGGACACCGAGGCCCGCGATGCGAAGGCGGCGGGACGGGCGCGGGAGGCCGATGCGGCGGGGGAGGAGTACCATCCGGCCGTGGCCATCGAGGACGATGCCGATCTCGCTGGCGACGATGTGACGGCGGCTACCCGCGAGGCCGAGATGCTGCAGCGCACCACCTTCGCCGACTGGACGGTGGGGCTGCTTCACGGCGGCATGGGCGCCGAGGCCAAGCGCGAAGTCATGGAGCAGTTCCGTGCCGGCGAGGTCCAGGTGCTCGTGGCCACGACGGTCATCGAGGTGGGCGTGGATGTTCCCAACGCCACGGTCATGATCGTCCAGGACGCCGACCGCTTCGGACTCGCCCAGCTGCACCAGCTGCGCGGGCGCGTGGGCCGCGGTGAGAAGGCGGCCGAGGTGTTCCTCGTCTCCGCTTCCCAGCGCGAGGAGTCGCTCGCACGTCTGGCGGCCATGGAGAGCACCGACGACGGCTTCGAGTTGGCCGCCTTCGACCTGTCGCTGCGCCGCGAGGGCGATATCCTCGGGAACCGCCAGCACGGCGCCAGCGGGCTGAAGCTCGTGAACATCATGCGCGACGGCGCCGTCATCGAGGCCGCCCGCGCCGACGCCCAGGCCCTTCTGGAGGTGGATCCGAACTTGGAGGAGCCCGACCACGTCGCCCTGGCTCGCGAGGTTCGCCTCGCCTTCGCCCACGAATCCGCCATCGTCGGCGGGTAGCCTCCGCTCTAACCCCTTCGGAGCGGTCGCAACCGCTCCTGAACCCAGCGACTGCGGTCGCCCGTCCGACCCGACCCGTAGGGGGCGACCTTGGTCGCCCCTCCTCAAGCAAGAAGGAGACACCAATGCGCATCATCGCCGGAGAATTCCGGGGCCGCAAGCTGGACGCCCCCAGAGGCGACGGCACCCGCCCCACCACCGACCGCGTCCGCGAGTCGCTCATGAGCGCGCTCGTTTCCCTGCGCGACGGCCTCGACGGCGCGGTGGTGCTGGACGCCTTCGCGGGTTCGGGGGCCCTGTCCCTGGAGGCTCTTTCCCGCGGCGCCGATACGGCCGTGCTCTGCGAGCGCGACCGGGACGCCGCTGCCGTCATCGAGCGCAACATCACCGCCCTGCGCCTCGGTCACGATCGGGCGCGCCTCGTGCGCGGCGATGTCCTCAAGCGCGGTGCGGCGGCGCCCGGGCGTCCCTTCGACCTCGTCTTCCTCGATCCTCCCTACGCCACCGATCCGGCGGAGATCCTAGGCCTCCTCGGCCGCCTCGGCGACGCAGGCGCCCTGGCCCGTGACCTCATTGTCAGCTACGAACACGACGCCTCCGACGACGATGCCGTGGAGACGCTGGCCGAAACGTCCGGCTACGAAATAGCCTCCCGCCGCCACTTCGGCGACACCACCCTCGATCTTTTGGAGCGTTTGTGCACGGAATGACAGGGGTGTTCCATAGTTTTTCCATCATGGTAGAATGGAAAAACTTAGCGTGAACGACGTCTGTCCGCGCGTGTCCAAATGGGGCCGTGGGGCGATGCGATATAGTCAGGAAGGAACAACATGGACGAAACCGGAGTACTTGGGCTGCTCGAAGAGCTCTCGATCCTCTTGGAGGACTCGAAGCCGGTCTTCGGCAAGAACAACCTTCGCCAGGTCGATATCGCCGCCGCCTTCGACATCATGGACGAAATTCGCGACCTGTTCCCGGCAGAGTTCTCCCAGGCCCGCCAGATTGTGCGCGAGCGCCAGAGCCTTCTGGACGATGCCGAGGTCGAGGCCAATCGCATGATCGAGGACGCCCGCAGCCAGGCGATCACCATTGCCTCCGAGCAGGAGATCGTGCGCATCTCCCAGCAGCAGGCCGATACCATCTTGGCCGACGCCCGCGAGCTGGAGCGCCAGACCCGCGCCGGCGCCGAGGACTACGCCGACGAGGTGTTCGGGCACATCGAGCAGAGCCTCGACACGCTGCTGAACAACACGCGCCGCTGCCGCGATCGCCTGAACGCCGCCCGCTAGGCTGCGTGGCGCCAGTAAGCAAGCAAGTGACGAAGGCGCGCCGTCTGTGGCGCGTCTTCTTTTTTGGAAGTAAATGCCACTTCGACCTAGAAATGGCATGCGACGATGCCACTTCATGGTCGAAATGGCACGATTTGAGTCAAAAAGGGCCGTTTTCGTGACGGCTGGCCTGCCATTTCGGGGTCGAAGTGGCATTTACGGAAAGGAATGAGAAAATGGCTACGGATGCCACGGCGATTATCGCCATTCCCGAGGCGCTGCTGGAGACGGCGGCGACCCGGCATTTCGAGGGGACGCTCGATCTGGCCGAGCTGGCCGCCGGCCCGGACACCTACACCTTCGCGGCGCCCGTCTCCTGGTCGGTGGAGGTCACCAACACCGGCGACGCCATCCTCATCCAGGGCACGGCCGCAGGTGACGCCGCGACCCAGTGTGCCCGCTGCCTGGAGGACGTGACCTACGGCTTGGAGGGCGATATCGAGGGATACTTTCTCATCGGCGGCGAGGAGGAAGCGGAGACGCCGGAGGATATGGAAGGCGACGAGTTCGACTTCTTGCCCGACAACCGCAAGATCGATCTGGTGCCGCTCATCGTGGCGGCCCTGCTGCTCGAGGTGCCGCTCGTGCCCCTGTGCGACGACGACTGCAAGGGGCTGTGCCCCCAGTGCGGCGCCAACTTGAACGAGGGGCCCTGCGGCTGCTCCCGCGACGAGGCGGACGTGGAGGCGAGCCCGTTCGTGGCCCTCAAGAACTTCGACTTTGGCGACAAGTAGAACATCCGGTCCATAACGGCTTTTCAACGAAGGGCGGCGCGGCGGAAACGCTTCGCCGCCCTTCGGGCTATGAGTGCGAAAGGTCGTCTAAAGTTGTCCCGTACGGTTCGGATGCGTGGGAGCGAGGAGGCATGCGGTGAAAGGGGCAGCGAGAGCGCAGGTGCTGCGCCACGGGGTGTTCGCCGTGGCCGTCGGTGTCGTGGGGGCGGCGGCCTCGGTGGTGCTGTGCCTCGTTGTCGGCTGGGCCTACGATCTCGTTTGCGCCCATGGCTGGCTGCTGTACCTTCTGCCCATTTTCGCGGTGGCGAGCCTTCTGCTGTACCGCGCCCTGAAGCTTCCGCTGGACACCACGACGCACACGGTGATAAACGATATCTGCGCCGATCGCCCCATCTCGCCCGCGCTCGCCCCGGGCATTCTGCTCGGCACGGCGCTTTCCATTCTCGGAGGCGCCTCGGTGGGCAAGGAGGCGGCCGCCCTGCACATGGGGGCCTCGCTGGGCGACCTTGTCGCGCGCCCTTTGAAGCTGCGGCCCATGACGGGGGTTTGGAAGGGCGAAAGCCATGCCGACGGCGCAGGTGGCGCGGACGGCGGTGACGGTGCGGTTGGGAGCGCGGGCGCAGGCAGCGGCGGAGGCGCCAGCGGCGGCGTGCACGCCTATGCCGCCTCCTGCGGCATGGCCGCGTGCTTCGCGGCGCTGTTCTTCGCGCCCTTGGGATCGACGGCCTTCGTCATCGAGCTCTCCCGCTACGACCGCTCGGTTTGGCGGCATGCGCCCTTCATGCTGCTGGCGTGCTTCGTGGCCTTCGGCCTGGCGAGCATCATCGGCATCGGCGATGTCATCCCCAAGGTGCCGCTGCCTGCGCTGTCATGGCCCGTTGTCGGCCAATGCGTCGTGATCGCCGTCGCCTGCGCTCTGGTGGGAACCGTCTACATTCAAATCATCGACGGCGCCCAGCGCCTCACCAAGCGCATCTCGCAGAACTACTACCTGTGGGCGGCCCTGGGCGGCGTGCTCATGGCAGTGCTGGTCACGCTGTTCGATTGGCGCGGGTTCGAGGGCACGGGCGCCAACCTCCTCTCCGACGCGCTCGCCGGCCGCGCCGGCGGGTGGACCTTCGCCGTGAAAGCGCTGCTCACCATCGTGTGTCTCGGGCTTTGGCTGCGCGGCGGCGAGATCATGCCCACCTTCACCGTGGGCGCGCTGCTCGGCGCGAGCTGCACGGTCATGACCCAGGGCGATCCGGCCTTCTCAGCGGCTGTGGGGCTCGTCGCCTTCTTCGCCGCCATGAGCCGCTGCCCGGTGACCGCCTTCCTCATGGGCTGCGAGATTTTCGGCTGGGCCGGCGCCCCCGCGTTCGCTTTGGCCGTGGCCGTCTCCTTCTCCCTCGGCCGCGATGTGGGATTGTACGGGCGCGGGGCCACCGGCATTCTGAAGCGCGCGACTTCGGCGGCGCGGGCGCGCCTTGTCGTGAAGAAGCCGTGACCGCTGGCGAATTCGTGGGAAATTGCCCTTGCGGGGCCGCGTGCGGTTGGGTATCATATCAGATCGTGCGTTTACAGAAGAAGTTGTGAACGGCACCCGCTGTTCCCAGCTATAGAAGGAGTAATCGAGATGGCAGTACCTAAGCGCAAAATGGGCCGTGCCCGTACCCACGCCCGTCGCAGCACCAACGACAAGATCGCGGCTCCCGCCCGCTCCATTTGCCCCCAGTGCGGCGAGGTGAAGCTTCCTCACCGCGTGTGCGGCAACTGCGGCTACTATCGCGATCGCGAGGTCATCGAGACCGAGTAGCTTTTGTGCGTGACGGTCGCGGAGGCGCCAGGTAGCCTCCGCGATGTCGGCAAAGCCTCCTCGCATGCCAAGCTGGATAAGCCTGGTCTGCCAGGGGGCTTTTTGGCTATAGGCCCGTGCCTCCGACCGTGTCCGCAGGCTGTGCGGATAGGGCCGGATGCGCAGTGCCCGTGCAACGAGAGACCCTGCCGCCCCGGGCGGCACATCGTTTTGAGGAGATACGCAACGTGGCAGAACCAGTAACAATCGCCGTGGACGTCATGGGCGGTGACCGCGGCGCGGCCGTGGTGCTGCGCGGCGCCCTGCAGGCCCTTGAGGCCGATCCCGACTTGAGGCTTGTGCTCGTCGGGCCGGCCGAGGAGGTGGAGCCCTTCGCCGCCGTTCACGATCGGGCGACGGCGCAGGTGGCCACCGAGGTCATCGAGATGGGGGAGCATCCGGCCGGCGCCGTGCGCGCCAAGAAGGACTCCTCCATCGTCGTGGGCTGCCGGCTCGTGAAGGAGGGTGCCGCCGATGGCTTCTTCTCCGCCGGTTCCACCGGCGCCTGCCTGGCCGCGGCCACGCTCGTCGTCGGGCGCATCAAAGGCGTGAAGCGCCCGGCCTTGGGCCAGGTCATTCCGGCTTGGGCCCGTCCGACCCTGCTCATCGACGTGGGAGCCAACGCCGACTGCAAGCCGGAGTACCTCGTGCAGTTCGCCCAGATGGGCGAGGTGTACATGAACGCCATCATGGGGGTGGAACGCCCGAAGGTCGGTCTTCTGAACATCGGCGAGGAGGACACCAAGGGAGACCTGTTCGCCCAGGAGGCTCACCGTCTGCTGTCCGAGACCGTCCCCGCCTTCGCCGGAAACTGCGAGGGGGGCGACCTCATGGCGGGCGACTTCGACGTGGTGGTCACCGACGGGTTCACCGGCAATGTCTGCCTGAAGACCATCGAGGGCACGGCCAAGACGCTCATGCGGAACCTGAAGGCCGCGCTCATGTCCACGGCGCTTTCCAAAGTGGGGGCGCTGCTTGTGAAGGGCCCGCTCGGCGCGCTTAAAGAGAAGATGTCGCCGGACACCTACGGCGGCACGCCGCTGCTCGGCGTCAAGGGCGCCGTCATCGTGGGGCACGGCTCCTCCAACGAGACGGCCGTGAAGAACGGCATCGCCGTGGCCGCCGCCACGGTGCGCGCCCATGTGCCCGAGGTCATCGCCGAGCGCGTGGCCGCCGCGCCTGCGTCGGCTTCCGCGGCCGTTGGTGCCGAGGAGAAGGGGGAGGCCGCCGTCTCGGATGCCCGATGAGCCTCACTGCAGAACAGCAGACCAAGCTCGAGCGCGCCCAGAAGATTGTGGGCCGCACCTTCGAGAACACCCAGTACCTGCTCTCGGCCATCACCCATCCTTCCGCCACCGAGGGTCGGGCCGTGAAATTCTCCTACGAGCGCCTGGAGTTCCTCGGCGACTCCATCTTAGGGGCGCTGGTGGCCAACGCCGCCTTCCATCAGTTCCCCGAACTGGACGAGGGCGGCCTCACGCGCATCAAGGTGGCCCTCGTCTCCGGCGCGAGCCTGTCGGAGGTGGCCGAGAAGCTCGGGTTCGCCGATGTCATCGTGTTCGGCTCATCGGAGACCGGCACGGGCCGGCGCGGGCTGCACTCGGCGCTCGAGAACGTTTACGAGGCCGTGGTGGCGGCGCTGTTCCTCGACGGCGGCATCGATGCGGCGTGGGCCTTCGTCGATCGCACGCTCATGCCCAAGATGTCGCTGGATCTCGCGCGCGAGCCGGAGAATCCCAAGAGCGCCCTGCAGGAGAAGCTGCAGGAGGGCGGCATCACGCCCACCTATCGGTTGGTGGAGACCCAAGGGCCGCCCCACGACCGCACCTTCGTCGCCCAAGTGTACGCCGGCGACAAGGGGCTCGCGCAGGGTGTCGGCCGCACGAAGAAGGAGGCCGAGAGCCAGGCGGCAAAATCCACGCTCGCGCGCCTCTCCGAGTTCTTCGGCATCGGCATGACCGAGGAGCAGGCCGCCGAGAAAGCGGCCGAGAAGGCGGCGCGCGCCGAGGAGAAGGCCGCCACGAAGGCGGCGCGGGTCGCCGAGCGCGAGGCCGCGGCCGCCGCGAAGGCCGCCGCGAGGGCCGAGCGCGCCGCCGCCAAGAAGAAGCAGGATTAGGCGCCCATGTATCTGAAATCTCTCGTTCTCAAGGGCTTCAAATCCTTCGCCGACCGCAGCGCGCTCACGCTGGAGCCGGGCATCACCGCCGTGGTGGGTCCCAATGGGTCGGGCAAGTCGAACATCTCGGACGCTGTTCTGTGGGTGCTCGGCGAGCGCAACGCCAAGAACCTGCGCGGCCAGGCCATGGAGGACGTCATCTTCGCCGGCTCCTCGGCGCGCAAGGCCTCCGGTCTCGCCGAGGTCGATCTCGTGCTCGACAATTCCGACGGCACGCTGCCGGTGGATTTCGACGAGGTGGCCATCACCCGGCGCATGTACCGCAACGGCGAGAGCGAGTACCTCATCAACGGCACCGTGGCCCGGCGCATGGACGTGTTGGACATCCTGCACGACTCGGGCCTGGGCACCGGCACCCATTCCATCATCTCCCAGGGCTCGCTCGACTCCATCCTGCAGAGCAAGCCGGAGGATCGCCGCGCGCTCATCGAGGAGGCCGCCGGCGTTCTCAAACACAAGCAGCGCAAGGCGAAAAGCGAGCGGAAGCTGGCGAACATGGACCAGCACCTTTTGCGCGCCCGCGACGTGGTGGGGGAGGTGGCCCGGCAGCTGGGGCCGCTCGAGCGCAAGGCCAAGAAGGCGCGCACCTACCAGGAGCTCGCGGTGCAGCAGGCGGAACTGGCGCTATCGCTGGCGGTGGACGATTTGCGGGGGCTTCAGAAGGAGTGGGATGCGGCCAAGGAGCGCGAGGCGGCGCTTTCCGCCGAGCTCGAGGAGCGCCGGGGTGCCATCGAGGCGGCGGAGAAGGCCGTGGAGGAGCTGCAGGAGCGCATCCGCCAGGAGACGCTCGATGCTGGCGACCTGTCGCGGCGCCACCGGGCGGCAGCGGCGGCCGTGGAGCGCTTCGACTCGGCGGCCATGATGCTGCGCGAGCGTCGCCGGGCGGCCCTCGGGCGCGCCGGCGAGCTGGAGCTGTCCCTGGAGGCGGCTGCCGTGCGCGTCGTGGAGGCCACTGGCGAGCTGGAGCGGGCCCGCGCCCAAGCTGCCGAGGCGGCCGGCGAGCGCACGGCGGTCGACGCGAAGGTGAGCGACCTGGATGCGGTCTACCGCGATCTGGGCGTGCGCCGCGGGGCGCTGGAGCGCGAGGTGTCGGCGCTTGGCAAGGACGCCGAGCGCCTGTCGTCCCAGATCGAGGTGGCCCGCCGCAAGCACGCCGAGAACCAGGAGGCGCTCACCCACGGCCTGGCCCACGTGCAGGTGATCGAGAGCCACGGCGCCGAGCTCGCCTTGGAGCTCGCGCGGCTTCAGGGCGAGGCCGAGGCCGCCGGCGCTGCCGCCGAGGAGGCGGCAGGTGCCCTGGCCTCGCTTTCCACCGACGAGTCGGCGGCCCGGGCGGCCGTGGGCGCGGCGGTGCAGTCGCGCGATGCGGCCCGGGCAGCCCTCGACGAGGCTCGCGACACCCATCGCGCGCTCACGGTTGAAATCGCCACGCTCGAGGAGGTGGAGCGAGCGAGCGCGTCAGATGCTGGCGAGGCCCGCGCCTGGTTGGCCGAGCACGAACGTGAGCTTTCCGGCGTGCTTTCCCCGCTCTCCCACGTCATCTGCGCCGGCGAGGGCTACGAGGCCTTGGTGGAGACGCTGCTCGGCACCGACGTGGCCACGCTGCTCGTGGAGAACGCAGGCGTGGTACGCGAGGTGGCGGCCCTTCTGGAGGGCGCCGAGGTGGAGGGCGAGGTGGCCTTCCTGCTGCGCGACGACGCCGACGAGCGGGCCGGGGCCCGGGCGCGGCGGTGGCCCGGCACCGAGGCCGGCACCGGGGTGGCGCTCATCGACGAGCTTGCCTACCCGTCCGACGCCGCTGCAGCCGTGGAGGCGCTTCTGGGCGATGTGGTCGTGTGCGCGACGCTGGATATGGCCCTGGCGGCCCACGGCGCCGACGGGCTCGGCCTGCGCTTCGTCACCGCCGACGGATCGGTCGTGTGGCCCTCGGGCAAGGTGAGCGTCGGGGGCGCCGTCATCGACGAGGGGGCCGGCGCCCTGGCGCGCCATCGCCGCCTGGAATCGCTGCGCGCCCAGCTGGCCGCCGCCGTGGCCGCGGTGGATACCGCCGAGGAGGCCCACCGCATGGCCGAGGAAGCCCTGCGCCACGCCCAGGCCGCAAGTCTCGAGCTCTCCCAGTCGCTGGCCGCCTGCAAGGGACGGTCCGAGGCGGCCCGGACGGCCGCCGATGCCGCCGGCGAGAAGCTCGCCTCCTGCCGCCGCGAGCTGGAGGGTGTGGAGCGCCAGCGCGCCGAGGCCGAGGCCGTCATCTCGAAGGCCCGCCCCAACGTGGAGTCCTTCGAGGCGGAAATCGCCGAGGCCACCGAGAAGCTCGAGGAGGCCAAGCGCCGCCAGGTCGAGCTTTCCGAGGAGCTCGCGCCCCTGCGCCGCGAGGCCCATCGCGTCTCCGACTCGTTGGCCGAGGCGAAGCTCGCCGCCGCCACCCTGGCCGAGCGCACCACCTACGCCGAGCGCGTGCTGGAGGCCCGCGCCCGCGATTTGGAGGCCCTGGACGCCCAGACGGCCGAGCACCGCGCCCAGCTGCAGGTGAAGAAGGTCTCCGCGGCCCGCATCGAGCCTTTGCTCGCCCTCTTCGACGATCTCATCGCCCAGGCCCAGCGCTGGACGCGCTCCCTGGAGGACCAGGCGAGCGCCGCCGAGAGCGCCTCGAGTGGCCTGCATACGGCGGCCACCGAGGCTCGGGCGAAGGCCCATGAGGCCCATGCCCTCTTCGACGGCACCACCGAGCGCCTCTCCGAGGCCCGCGTGCAGAAGGGCCGCCTGGAACTTCAGGTGGAGGCCGCGGTGAACCACATCACCGTCGACTGCAAGACGCCGCTGGAGACCGCCCTTGCCCTGCCGCCGCTAGAGGATCGCGCGCCCTTGGAGGACGAGCTCTTCAAGATCAACCGCCGCATCGCCAACCTCGGCACCATCAACCCGGATGCCGCCGAGGAGTACGACGAGCTGAAGGTGCGCTACGACTACCTGGCCGCCCAGCTGGAGGACCTGGATTCGGCGCGCCGGGCGCTTGCGAAGATCAACCGCGTCATCGACGCCCGTATGAAGGAGGACTTCGTCCGCACCTACGAGCAGGTGGACGCCAACTTCCAGGAGATCTTCGCCACACTGTTCCCCGGCGGCCGCGCGAACCTGTCGCTTGTGGATCCGGACGATATGGAGAACACCGGTGTCGAGGTGAACGCCCAGCCCAAGGGCAAGCGCATCGCCAAGATGATGCTGCTGTCAGGTGGCGAGAAGTCGCTCACGGCGCTGGCGCTCCTGTTCGCGGTCTACAAGATCCGCTCGACCCCGTTCTACATCTTGGACGAGGTGGAGGCGGCCCTCGACGACTCGAACCTGCGCCGGCTGGCCGCCTATATCGACACCCTGCGCGACGAGACCCAGCTCATCATGATCACCCACCAGCGCCGCACCATGGAAATGGCCGACGTGCTCTTCGGCGTGTCCATGCAGGGCGACGGCGTCACAAAGGTCATCAGCCAGAAGCTCGACCAGGCCCTAAAGCACGCGGAATAGGGAATATGGGATGGCTCACCGGGGCGGTTGGCCGTCTCACTGCCGTCTTGCTCCAGGGCGTTCTTGGGAGCGAGTGTTTCTTCGTTCGCTAAAGCGAGGCCAGCTCGGGTACCATCTTTCCGAAGAAATTTAGGGCGTCGGGGCATTCATAGAGCTTGTTGCGCCTTCCCGCGCTTGCCTGGCGAACAATTCCGGCTCGCTCAAGGCTCAGCACCATCTGGTTCGCCGTCGAGTAGGCGCTGTGGGCGTCTTTGGCCAAGGATGAAACAGAGAACACAGGTCTGACGAAGATGAGGGGAAGGATCTCGTGGATTGTTCCCGTGCTGCGCCCCGACGAGGATTTCAGGCATTCCTGCCATTCGGCAATTTGACGCTCCACCTCTGCGAGACAGGCGCGTTCCAGCTCTACGGCGTTTTGCGTTGAGCGCGCAGCGTGGTAAATCCAGTCGTCGAGAATGAGCATATCGACCGTTTCTCCCTGGTGGAGGTACGGCTTTAGCTTTTCGAGGTGTTTTTGGGGGTGGATGGCGGGTGTGACCGATATGGGCGGTATGGCGTGCATGACGACGCCGGTGTGCCTCCAAAGGTAGAAAGAGATAATGCGCCCCAGCTGATCGAAGTGATGGGGGAACATGCGCACCGAATCGATCTGAAAGAAGATGAGCGCCGATTTGGTGATGGGGTCGAGCTTCGAGGTGGCGGTAAAGTCGGCGAGATCTTCGAGGAAGTACTTGAGCGACGAGGCCGCCGGCAGCTTGTAGCCGCCGCCGCGGCCCTGGGGCTCGACAGGGGGTCCCACTTCCTCATGCCGAGCTCCCAGGTGGGGTTGATGGTTCGGCAGAGGGCGTCGTTGAGGGCAATGATGCGCTCTGCCGAGAGACGGGTGGAGGACTGCTCCTCTTCCAAAAGCCGCGTGACGATGGCCTCGATCTGGTGGGCGCAAAGCGACGACTGCACGGTCTGGCTGTCGGCGCCGGTGGCCTTGGCCAGGGCGGCGCTGAGCCCGACGGCGGGCACGGCGCCATGGGCCAAGTAGTAGTCGAGGTAGCAGCAGGTGCGCCAGTCGGGTTTGAAGCCATTGGCGACGGCGGCGCACACCCCCTCGAAGCGGGACATGAGCTGCACGACCGTCGAGCGGTAGGGCGAGCAGCCTATGAGGGTGTCGTAACGGGCGAGCCTGATTTCGAGATCGGCGATGGCACCCATGGTCTCATCGCTGAGGATGATCTTGCGGGCGGTAAGGAGGGTGGCCTCGAAGGGCTTCTCCACCCAGGGCTCGTCGGCGCGATGGTAGTTGTCGAGGGCGGCGCGCAGGGCAAGCAAATCGTCCTTGCCCTCGTCGTGAGAGAAATCAGCTCCGAATTCCATGGCCTTTCCTTCCGTGTGTGCCAGTCGCTGCGATGGGGTAATTCTTTATGACGGCAAAATGGATAAACAATAATATGGACGGAATAGTATTCGATTTGCTGTTGACATTTCAAATAAGGCATCGTCCATATTAGGCAAATCAATGAAATCGAATATATAGGATCCTCCTCCCTTGGGTCTCCGCAGGGCGCGCTCCTAGAATACGTGCCCTGAAGACGACGGAACGTCTTCGCAAGAAGAGAGAAAGGAAGAGGTGCATGAAAGAGGGAGCGAAAAGCGACGTGCGCGTCAGTGGCGGTATCACCCGCCGCGGCCTTCTGAAGTGGACGGGCCTCACGGCCATCGGAACGGCAGCCCTGGGCACAACGGGGTGCGCTGGTTTCGACCAGACTGATCTTGCCGAAACGGGGGAAGGGACAGAGGAGGATCCGGGAACGTGGATTCCCTGTAACTGCTGGGCCGACTGTGGTTCCAAGGGCTTCAACAAGGCCCTGGTCAAGAACGGCGAGGTGGTGCGCATGGGCACCGACCAGAGCCATGACGACAGCCCTGACTGCCCGCAGCTGCGCGCCTGCGCCCGCGGCCGTGCCTTGCGTGGCATGATCTTTGGTGCCGACCGCATCAAGTACCCCATGAAGCGCAAGAACTGGCAGCCCGGCGGCGGCGAGAACGCCCACGGCGAGCTGCGCGGCAAGGACGAGTGGGAGCGCATCAGCTGGGACGAGGCCCTCGACCTCATCGCCGGCGAGATCAAGCGCGTGCTGGACACCTACGGCAACGAGGGCATCCTGCTGCCTGGCGGCGTGCCCCAGCGTACCGGCGA
Source organism: Adlercreutzia sp. CNCM I-6207 (assembly GCF_977072305.1). NCBI lineage: Bacteria > Bacillati > Actinomycetota > Coriobacteriia > Eggerthellales > Eggerthellaceae > Adlercreutzia > Adlercreutzia sp. CNCM I-6207. Next base: position 53,762 of record NZ_CDRVLZ010000011.1, on the reverse strand, counting down.
CTTCGACATCGGACGTATGATGTACATGATGGGCGGCTGCCTTGAGCAGACGGGCTCGGTGTCCTCAGGAGCCTGGACCGAGATCAAAAACCGCATCGGCCTTGCCGAGGACGTGAACGATCGCATGGACCTGCGCTCGAGCGAGCTCATTGTGCTGTGGGCCTCGAACCCCGCGTGGAGCCGCGCCGGCGTTCAGACCTATGACTACATGCAGTGCAAGGCCGCGGGCACGAAGTTCATCTCCGTGGACGTGAACTACAACTCCACGGCGCGCGTTCTGACCGATGAGTTCATCGGCATCCGTCCCGGTACGGACTGCGCCATGATGCTGGCCATGTGCTATGTCCTGCTCACCCAGGACAATCCGGAGAAAGACCCGCTCATCGATTGGGACTTCCTCGAGCGCTGCTGCATCGGTTTCGACGCCGACCACATGCCCGAGGGCGCCGATCCGAAGGACAATTTCTTCGATTACGTGCTGGGCACCTACGACAAGACCCCCAAGACTCCCGCGTGGGCAAGCGAGATCTGCGGCACGCCAGCCGAGTCCATCGAGAAGCTGGCTCTGGAAGTTGCCCGCACCGAGCGCTGCGCCATCATCATGTCCCCGGCCCCTGCGCGTACCAGCTCCGGTTCTCAGATGTGCCAGGCTCTCATGTGCCTTGGCGCCATGGCCGGACTCATAGGCAAGCCGGGATGCTGCGCTGCTTGCGACAAGGGCCACGCTTGGGAGTTGGGCGGCTACTCGACCATTTTCAAGGGCGGCGGCATGCTGGGCGAGCCGCGCAACGGCACGCTGGGCTCCATCGAGTACATCCCGAACCCCCTGAACGACAAGAAGGTCGACTTGAACGAGATGTGGACCTCCATCGTCTACGATCAGGAGTATACGGGCCTCGACGGAAACAAGTACAAGAACCCGACGCACCTCATCTACGACCGCCACGAGAACTTCCTGAACCAGGGCGCCGGCCTTATGCTGGGCATCGAGGCCTACCGCAAGGTGGACACTGTCATTGCCCAGAACCTGGTGATGACCACCACCTGCAAGTACGCCGACATCGTGCTGCCCGTGTCCTCGATGTGGGAGCGTTTCGGTGACTTTACCGTGGCCTATCGCGAGCAGATGATCTGGACCAGCCAGGTGTGCGACCCTCTGTTCGAGTGCAAGAGCGATCCGGAGATTGCCCTCGAATTGGCCGACCGCTTGGGTGTCGACAAGAATGTTCTGCGCCCGGTGAGCGAGAAGCAGAATGTGGTGAACATGGTCGCTGCCGCCCAGGTGTCGGCCAATGCCGACGACACCTGGGAGAATCTGGTGTCGATCACCGAAGAGGACCTGGCCGAGCTGGGTGTCGAGGGCACGCCGCAAGAGGGGCGTATCCCGATTCTCGACTTCAAGCGCCAGGGCATCTACACCATCGAGCGCAGCGAGGGCGACGGACGCAACTATGTGCCCATGGAGGCCTTCCGCAAGGATCCTGAGAACAATCCCGTGAAGAGCGAGAGCGGCAAGATGGAGTTCTACTGCCAGGCTTTCGTCGACGCGGTAGACAACTGGGGCTTTGCCGAAGTGCCGCCCATTGCCAAGTACATTCCGGCTGTCGAGGGCTACGAAGACACGTTCTCCAATTGGGAAACCAAGGAGAAGGGCGAGTACCCCTTCCAGATCATCAGCTGGCATATCCTGCGTCACTCGCACTCCACCTTCGCCGATGTTCCCAACCTGCGCGAGGCCTTCGATCATCCGCTGTACATGAACCCGGTGGATGCCGAGCAGCTGGGGCTCGAGACCGGCGAGACGGTGCTCATAACCTCGAAGTGGGGCAAGTGCCTGCGCCCCCTCATGGTGATCGACACCATCATGCCCGGTGTACTTGCCATGGGGCAGGGTGCCTGGGTTGAGATTGACGAGGAGACCGGCATCGACATGGCGGGCAGCATGAACGTGCTGTGCGGCCCGAAGCTCACGCCTACGGGATACCAGTCTTACAACAGCACCATTGTTCGCGTGGATAAATGGGATGGCGAGCCGCTGCAGCCCGACTACCTGTGGGAAGCCCGCGAAGTTTTCGAGGAGGAGTAAATCATGGCCCAAAAGGGATTTCTGATCAACAGCGCTGAGTGCACGGGCTGCAAGGCCTGCGAGCTGGCCTGCAAGGACGTGCACAGCTTCGAAATCGGCCCTCGCGCCCGCATCGTGCGCGAGGTGTGCGGCGGCGGCTGGACGGTAGACGAGAAGACCGGCGCCTGCACGCCCGCCCAGGTGTTCTCCTACCCGGTGAGCTATTCCTGCGGCCACTGCGAGAACCCCGCCTGCGTGGAGGTGTGCCCCACCGGCGCCCACCACAAGGACGAGGAGACCGGCATCGTTTCCATCACCGCCGATGACTGCATCGGCTGCCAGTCCTGCGTGAAGGCCTGCCCCTACGGCGCCCCGCAGTTCGTGGAGGCGAAGACGATCACCGAGAAGTGCGACATGTGCGCCGAGCTGCAGGCCCACGGCGAGGAGCCGGCCTGCGTGGCCATCTGCCCGCAGCGCGCCCTGAAGATCGGCGACATCGACGAGCTGCGCGCCGAGTACGGCGACGTGCGCGACATCCAGCCCTTGCCCGACTCTGCCCAGACCGAGCCCAACGTGGTCATCGTGGCCCATCGCAACGGCCGCGCGGCCGCCGACGACGACTGGCGCATGCTGTCGCTCGAGCAGTAGCAAGAAGGGAGAGCCATCATGGAAGTGTTGATCCGGGAAGAGGAGCCAAAGAATGCGGCCGAACAGGCGCGCGCAGCCTCGGTGCTCTTCACCTTGCTGGGTCGTGTCATCCACGGCGTGCCCGATTCCGAGCTTTTGACGGCCTTGGCCAACGAACGGGCTTTCGACGAGGTTCCCTTCGTAGAGGGGGAGGAGAGCGAGCAGGCGCTGAAGATGCTCGCAGCTTGGAACGATGGTTGCTCGGTTCCGTTTTCGGAGAAAGACTTCCATGACCTTTCCGCTGAGTATACGCGCCTATTCGTTGGCACGCGCCGTGTGGTCGCTCCTCTGTGGGAATCGGTGTACTTCAACAAGGACCGCATGGTGTTCCAGCATGAGACCTTCGAGGTGCGTGCCATGTACGCTCGTTACGGTCTGCGCGTGGATAATTTCTCCCACGAGCCCGACGATCATCTGGCCTACGAGCTGCTGTTCCTTGGGCATGTGTTAGGAATGGCGGCCGACGACGCGGAGGCCGGCCGCCATTCCGATGCTGCCGCCAAATACGCCGACGCCGTGTCCTTTGTCGTCTGTCATCTGTTAACATGGGTGCCGAAATGGCGCGCTCTGGTGCAGGATCATGCCCAGTCTGACTTTTACCGCGGGTTCTCCCTGCTGGTGGAAGCGGCGCTGAGGCAGACCGAAGCGGTATTCGCCGAATTGTCCGGTGAGTGCGCGGCCGCCTAAGGCTGCGACGGCCCCGAAGCATTTCCCTCCCGTGCTTCGGGGCCTTTCCTGCTCTTTTCCCAAAAGGGTCAAAAGGCGAGGGAAGGGGTGCCTCGAGGTTGTGTCCTGCAGATGAGAGGGGGAGTGATGGTGCATCGCGCACTTCGTGGGAGCACGGTCGTGGGGACAGCGGGCTTTTGCCTGAATATGGTCTTGGGTCTGGTGTATGCCTGGTCGTTGTTTGCCGGACCGTTGCAGGACGCTTTCGGCGGAACGGCGGTGGATACTTCGCGTATTTTTTCCGTGTCGATGATGGGGCTTTGCTTGGGGCATCTGGCTTCGGGATGGCTTTCGCCGCGCACCTCCCCACGATTCGTGATGCTGCTGGCTGCTGGCTTCGCCGCGGTAGGCTTCGCCGGCTCGGCCCTGGCCGCCAGCTACGGTTGGCTCACGGTCTCCTATGGCGTATGCTGCGGTTTTGCTACGGGGATGGGGGCAAACTGCGTTCTAAACTCTGTGCTTCCCTGGTTCTCCAATCGCAAGGGCGCTGCTTCGGGTGTGCTTTTGGCCGGCGTGGGATTGGGTCCTCTGGTGCTCGGGCCGGTCGTGGGGGCGCTAATTGCCCAGGCGGGATGGCGTACGGCTTTTGCCGCTATGGCGGTTGTAGCTGGTGGCATGCTGGCGGCGGGCTCCCTGGTGCTGCGCCAGCCGAGCACGGGCGGTATGCTGGCGCGGGCGAACGCGGCCGAGGGGGATGACTTGACGCCGTCGGATTCAAGCGAAGCGGTTTCCGATGTCGATACCCCGAACGCCGCAGCGTCCCTCGGGACGCGCGAGATGCTTCGAACCCGGGCGTTCTGGACGCTCTTCTGTTGGATATCGCTCGTAAGCAGTGGGGGTCTGGCGCTTATCAGCAACGCGGTTCCTGCGGCTCTAGATGTGATGGGAACGCGCGAGGCGTGGGCGGTGATGGCAGCCACGGGGGCCATGGGCGCCCTCTCGGGCTTCAACAGCGTGGGCCGTCTCGTGGCAGGCGGCCTGTGGGATCGCCTCGGCTCGCGCGGTGCCATGGCCGCGGTGTCCCTTGCCTTCGCTGTCTCTATGGTTCTGTGCGCCGCCGCCCAGGAGCTCGGTTCGTTTCCGCTGGTTGTAGCTGGGTTTCTGCTGCTTGGGGCAGCCTATGGGGGCTCGGTATCGGTGGAGTCCGCCTTCGTGGGCCAGTACTTCGGGCTGAGGCACTATGCCATGAATTACGCTGTTGCCACGCTCAATGTTTTGGTCGCCTCATGCATCGGCCCCACCATTTCGGGGTTCTCAAGGGCTTTAACGGGCGGCTATCTTCCTGCCTACGTCATCTTGCTTGCGGTTGCGCTGCTTTCGCTCGGGTTGGCGGTGTGTTTTCGGGGCGAATCGTCACGGTAAATGCAAGAGCGGGATAGGAAAGCACGAGAAAGCGGCGCCTCGAGGGGCGCCGCTTTCCTTGAAGAGGGAGGGTAAGCAAGGGAGAAACGTGCGTCGCAGTCCTACTCGTTCACGTTGAAGGGCAGGTACCACACGCTGGGGTTCGTGCCCTCCTCGGGCAGCAGCTGGTAGCCGCCGGCCCCTTCAGCCTGGCTGCGCAGCTCGTCCAAGTCGCCGAACACGCGGGCCCCGGCCGGGCAGGCGGCCACGCAGGCCTGAACCTGTCCGTCGCCCGCATCGATGCGCTCGGCGCAGAAGGTGCACTTGTCCACGGCACCGGCCGGCATGACCGGGTACATCAGCTCCTCGTACTCGTTGAGCTCTGCGCCGAAGTAGCCGTCCTCGGATGCGGCCTTGGAACGGGCCTGGTAGGGGCAGGCCCCCACAAAGGACTCGCAGCCGATGCACTCCTCCTTGTTGATGACCACGATGCCGTCCTCGCGCTTGTAGGTGGCCCCGGTGGGGCACACCTCCACGCAGGGGGCGACTTCGCAGTGCATGCACAGCAGGGGCAGCGAGGTCTTGCGCACGTCGGGGTAGGTTCCCTCGAACTCGCGCTCGACGCGGGACCGGCGCACGCCGGGCCGCGTTCCGTGGGCCTCCTTGCAGGCCACGGAGCAGGCGTGGCAGCCCACGCACCGCTTAAGATCGATGAGCATTCCGTATGTCATAATTCAAACCCCCTAAGATACTTTCTCGACTTTGACGCGGATCAGCTGGTCGAACGCGGAGACGATGTGGTCCATGCGCTTGGGATCCTGGCCGGGGATGAGGGTGACGAGGTTCACGCCCTTCCCCTGGGCGATGGTGAGGTACTTCGACTTCGCGTCCCAGGTGCCCACCACCGACGAGACGCACTCGGGGTGGATGCCCTCGGTCACCACGAGGCGACCCTCCACGGTGTAGCCGGGCGTTGAGGTCAGGCGCACGGTGTCGCCGCTCGCGAGCCCCTTCTCGGCGGCCGTGGCGGTGTTCATCTCGATGAGGTAGGTGATGCCGTCCTCCTCGTTCACCTCGTTGAGCCAGGCGTTCTGCACGGTCCAGGTGTCGGTGTTGGAGGCGTTGGTGTAGTACACGGGGAAGATGTCGTAGGCGGGGTCGTCGGCGTAGAACTCCACGCCAGGGCGCCACTCGGGCAGCGGGATGTAGTCGTCGGTCTCCCAGGGGATGTCCAGCTCGGCCACCTTGGCCTCCACCTTCTCCTTGGCCTCGAGCATGAAGTCCCAGTAGAAGGGGATGCGGCCCGGCGCCTCGGCATCCCAGATGTACATCTCGTCCACCTTGCGCGGGTAGGTGTACACGCCGCCGTTGTCCTTGAACCACTGCAGGCCGTGCTCCTCGTCGATGTTCGATTTATACACCGCGTCGATAAACTGCTCCACGTCCAGCTTCTGGTCCGTGGGGAACATGTACTCCTCCTTCACGCGGTACAGGCCGCAGACCGCCGGGATGAAGAACTCGTTGGCGCCGGCACGATCGGCGATCTCGGCGTAGATCTCCATGAAGCCGGGGGCGCCGTCCTTGGGCTCCACCACCGGCTGCCACATGGCCAGCGTCCAGGGCGTGTCCAGCGAGCCGATCATGCGGTGGTTCATGTAGAACTGGGGCAGCACATCATAGCGCTCCAGGTAGCAGGCCTCGGGAAGCATGATGTCGGAGAAGTAGGACATGTCGTTCAGATAGATGTCCACGCCGACGATGAAGTCCATGTCCTGGTAGACCTTCACCTGCTCTTCCACGTTGGCCCACCATTTGATGGGGTTGCAGGCGTACCAGAACAGATTGCGCGGGCGCGTCGTGTGGTAGAGATCGGGATCGGCCATGGCCATGTGCACGAAGTGGCCGTCTTCTGAAAGAGGCTGCAGCTCGAGCAGGCCCTGGGTGGTGGGGGTGTAGTCGCGCTCGCGGATGATCTTGTAGAACGAGTTGGGCGCGCCGATCATGAGCGAGTTGCACTCGATGAAGCCATCCTCCTCCCAGATGCCCAGGTCGAAGCCGGCGGTGGGGTTGTTGTCGGCCCAGCCGTGGCACTTCGTGGCGAAGCCAATGAAGCCACCCACGGAGTTCGTGGCGCCGATGAGGGTGTTCAGCTGCAGGCAGGCCCACACGTTCAGGATGGAGTGCTTGTGGCGGGAGAGGCCCGAGAAGATGTCCACGGCGGCGCCGCGGCGTCGGTAGGTCTTGCCCTCGATCTCGATGGTCTCGCCGATGCGGGCGGCGCGGCCGAACTCCTCGGCCACCTGGCGCAGGGTGGCGGCGGGCACCGTGGTAATGTCCTCGGCCCATTCCGGCGTCATCTCGCGGATGTGCTCCTTGAGCACGCTGAAGGCGGTGTGGCACTTCACGCCGTCCACCTCGTACTCGCCCTCGAGGGCCGGCTTCTCGCACTCGTCGTAGGGCTTGGCGGCGTTGGCGGCCTCGTCCCAGTACAGCGATTTGTTGCTGCCCTCGGCGCGCAGCACGCGCTGGGTCGCGGGATCGACAAGGGCCGGGGCGTTGGTCCGCTCGACCAGGTAGTCGCGGTCGATGAGGTCGAGCTCGTGGATGAACACGTAGGCCATGGCCAGGGCCGCCGCCGCATCGGAGCCGGGGCGGATGGGCACCCACAGATCGGCCTTCTCGGCGCCGGCGCTCATGTGGGGGTCGAAGTTGACGAGGCGCAGCCCGTCCTCGGCACGGCGCCGGGCGAACTTGTCGGCGGTCATGTTGAAGCCGTGGCGCGTGGCCGTGCCCGCCTGGGTGCCGAACTGGATGAGGTAGTCGACGTTGTCGTAGTCGGGCATGGCGTTGCCGTCGCCAGTGAGCAGAAACTCGCAGATGTGGACGCCGGCGCCGCAGATGTCCGAGGACGTGCCCTCGGACACGCCGAAGGCGCAGCCCAGGGTAAGCGAGCGCCAGACGCTGCCGATGAGGCCGGCCACCATGGAGGCGCCCATGTTCAGCTTGGGGTCCTTCGCCGCGGCCTCGCCGAACTTCTGCACGATGGTGTCGTAGGCCTCGTCCCAGCTGATCTCCTCCCAGCCCGGATCCTCGTCGAAGCCCTTCTTGGGGTTGGTGCGCTTGAGCGGCTTGGTGATGCGCGCCGGATCGTACAGCTGCATGATGCCAGCCGCTCCCTTGGCGCAGATGTGGCCCGAGCCGATGGGGCTGTCGGGGTTGCCCGTCAGCTCGACGACGGTGCCGTCGACCACATGGGCCTTGATGGAGCAGTTGTTGAAGCACATGTTGCAGGTGGTGGGGACCCACGTCCCCTCCGCGGCGTCGTAGGCCGCAGGCTCCGGCGCGGTGCTGGCGAGGTCGGTGGCCTCGTCTCCGGTCGTGCCCGAGGCGCATCCGGCAAGGCCGGCCGCCAGGGCCGTGGCACCGGCTCCCGCTACGAACCCGCGGCGTGTGAACCGCATGTCGCTTCTACTCATAGCATCCCTCTCTTCCTACGTCCTCCCCTCTGAAGGGAGGCTCCTCGGTTCTCCGCCCGCGGCCCTCAAGGCCCGGGCGCGGCCAGTATCCCATGGGATGCAAGGGGCGAAATGTGTTCCGGAAGACAAAGACGGCGGCGTTAATTGTGCCGGTCGACACATTGAGCGAAGGACAGGGAGGATGCCGAGCGGGCCGTGTCGTAGTGGGGGAGGCGCCCTTCCAACAGATGGCGGTAGGTGGAGAAGAGGGTCTCCGGCAGCGGATGAGCCGGTAGCCGAGCTCCACGGCACCAGCCTTGGCGAGCCCTTTCAGCTCCCGGCTGGCCGTGGCCCGCTCGAGGTGCGCGATGAGCGCCACGTCGCTGTGGGTGAGGGGGAGGTCGGTCGGGGGCTCGCCGTGGGCCGAGAGCTGGTTCACGATGCGCACGAGGACCGAGGCCACCTTGTCCCGGGCGGTGCCGTGGGCCAGAGTGAGGATCTGGCCGTAGTTGGCGGTGGAGGAGTTCATGAGCGTGATGTTGGCGAGGGCCAGCGACTGGGAGGCGGGCAGCCCGTCGACGATCTCCCTGACGTCGTCGCTGTCGAAGCGGCATATCTGGCCGGGGATGATGCCCTGCAGGTAGTAGAAACTCGAGGCGACGAAGGGGGTGTACAGCTCGGTCAGGCCGCTGACGAAGCCCTCGCTGAACAGGGCGTAGGGAAATTCCTGGTCGTCGCTGGTGTAGACCTTCGACAGGAGGAGGCCGCTGCGCACCACATGCACCCGGGGCCGCGTGGAGAGGTCGGTCCAGACGAGGTCCTCCCGATCGAACTCGTCGATGGCCGGCAGGAGGGCGCGCCCGTCGGCCAGGGGCGCGCCGCAGAGGAAGGCGAGGGGGCAGGTGCCGCGCTTCGGGCACCACTTCGTCTCGCTGGCCAGTCGGTGGAGGTGTTCGTCGGGCCTCATGGGTGCTCCTCGATGTCGTCGGTTGCGCAGGGCGCTGGGCCCGCATGGGATGATAGGGCGAGGGGGATGCGCGGGGAATACCCCTTTCGGGGTATGCGTGGAAGGCAGGGGCGGCTTAGACTTCCCTTCAGAAGAAAGGAGGCCGACGGTGGCGTTTTCCAAGGTGTGCGTGGCGGTGCTGGCGGCCGGGCAGTCACAGCGCATGGGGTTTCCCAAGCTCATCGAGCCCTTCGCAGGTACTACGCTGCTCGACCGCGCCCTCGATGCGGCCCTCGGCTGCGCGGCGGACGTGGCCTGCGTGGTGACTGGCGCCTACCACGAGCTGATGGCCCCGCTGCTTGCCCGGCGCGGCGCCACCGATCTGGTGCTGGCCCCACAGGGCGCCGACCGTTCGTGGCCCGGGGAGGGCCGGGATCCTCTGGTGACGGTGCGCAACCGCCGCTGGAGGACGGGGCAGGCATCCTCGGTGCAGTCGGCCGTACGGTTCGCTCGCGGGTGCGGATGCACGGCGGTGCTCATGCTCGTGGCCGACCAGCCCTTTGTGACCGCCTCTCACTTGAATGCCCTGATCGGCGAATACGACGCGGAAAAGAGCCAGATGTATCTGGCGGCGAACGATTGGGGCCACGGGAACCCGTGCCTTGCGGATCGCGGGCTGTTCGACGAGCTTTTGGCCCTTACAGGCGACGAGGGTGCCCGGGCGCTTTTGCGCGCGCGGCGCAATATCGATGCCCGGCACGTTCACTTCGACGAGCCCCGCCTGTTCGAGGACGCTGACACGCCGGAGGACTTCCGGCGCCTGGAGGAGGCGATCGCCCGTGGCTAGCGCCTCTTGCCCGCTCGATCGGGCCCAGTACCCCATCATCGAGCGCCGGGTCGGGCGCGACGGCACCTGTCCGCTCGTCTACCTGGACAGCGCGGCCACAGCCCTCGTGCCCGATTCGGTCATCGAGGCCCACGGCCGCTTCCTGCGGACGAGCTGCGCGAACATCCACCGGGGCGCCCATCGGCTGGCCGAGGAGGCCACCGACGCCTTCGAGAGCGCCCGCGAGCACGTGGCGGCCTTTTTCGGAGTCGATGAGCCGGAGCACGTCGTCCTCACCCACGGGGCCACGGAATCCTTGAACCTGGCGGCCCTCGGGTGGGCGGCCCATCATCTGGTTCCGGGCGACCTGGCGGTGGTCGCCGCCGACAACCACCACTCGAACCTCGTGCCCTGGCAGATGCTGGCCGAACGGCAGGGGCTGTGCCTGGCATGGCTACCCCTTACCCCCGAGGGGCTGCTTGACGAGGAGGCCTGGGCGTCCCTCGCCGAGCAGGAACCCAAGCTCGTGGCGCTGTGCCAGCAGTCCAACGTGCTGGGATTCCGTCAGCCGGCCCTGGCGCGCATTGCGACCGAAGCCCGGGCGGCCGGCGCTATGGTGGTGATGGACGGCGCCCAGGCCGCGGGGCATGAGCCCGTGGACTTTGCGGCGCTTGGGGCCGATTTCTACGCGGTCTCGGCCCACAAGATGGGGGGCCTTACCGGAGTGGGGGCGCTTCTGTGCTCCCCGCGCGCCTTCGCAGGCCTGCAACCGGTGTACGGGGGCGGCGGCATGGCGGCCCGGGTTGGCGCCGACGGCTGGCGCGCGGTTCCCGGACCTGAGGCCTACGAGGCGGGCACGCCGCCCATTGCCGCAGCTGCGGCCTGGTCGGCGGCGCTCGACTCGTTGGAGGCGGCGGGGCTTGAGGCCGTGGCCGCCCACACCTGCGCTCTCGCCGAGCGGGCCCGCCGCGCCCTGGGCGCCCTTCCCGGCGTGACGGTGCTGGGCCAGGAGGTGGAGGCGCCCTTCGAATCGCTCGTCAGCTTCGCGATAGCGGGCGTCCATCCGCACGATGTGGGACAGGCTCTCGACGGGTGGGGCATCATGGCCCGCGCTGGGCATCACTGTGCCCGCCCGGTTCACGATGCCCTGGGCGCGCGGGCCTCGGTGCGCGCCAGTTTCGCCGGCTATTCGACACGAGAGGAGGTGGACGCCCTCGTGGAAGCGGTCGAGAGGCTGGCCGTGGCGCGGGAGGCGTGAGAGCCATGGGAATGAGAATTGACGATCCGGCCTTGGAGGCGCGGGCGCGCCAGCCGCGCTTTCGCGGGTTTGAAGGTATGGGCGCCTCCCCGGATGGAACGGAGGGCGTCCTAGTGTCAGCGGCGGGAGAGAATCCCTTCTGCGGCGACGAGCTGGAGGTGCGTCTGGTGCTTCGGCCAGGCGAGGAAGGGCCGTGGGTTGTGGATGCGGCCGCTTTCGACGGCTACGGCTGCACGTTGTGCCTTGCCGCGGCCGACGCGGTGATGGAGCACGTGGTCGGACTTCCCGTCGCTGAGGCGGCGCAGGTGGACTTCGATGCCACCTGCGCGCTGATCGGCGGCCTGGAGGTGGGGCGCACGCGCCGCGGGTGCGTCGACTTGGTGTCCCGCGTGGTGCGGGCGGCCCTAGCCACTGAGGCGGCCCGGGTGTCCCTGCAGGACGGCCTCGGGGAGCCCGCTCTGGCCAAAGACGCGGTCGCCTTCGAGGAAAACGCCGTTGACAAACAGCGCTCGGGCCTGGCATATTAGGGAAACATGCTGGGGAAACGGAGGGGGAGCCATGAGAGAGCTCGATAGCGAGGCGGCCGGGCGCGGCCGCTCCTTTCTGCTGCTGCCGTCGAAGATCACTTGCCCGGCTCCGGAGCCGGACGCCATCGAGCGGCCGCGCGTACGGGAGAAGCTCGCCCAGGCGATCGCGCGTCCGGTGACGACGCTCGTGGCTCCAGCCGGCTTCGGCAAGACCACGGCCCTGGCTGCTTGGGCCGATCGGCTCGACGGGCCCGTGGCCTGGTGCGCCCTGGAGGAGGACGACAGCGACCCGTCCCGCTTCTGGCACGCCCTCGCCTGCGCCCTGGCCCGTGCCGACGAGCGCCTGGGCGCCCCCCGGAACATGGCCGAGGTGGCCTGGACGGAAGCGGTGGAGGCGCGGGAGGCGCTTACCGAGCTGCTTGCGCAACTTGGGGCCTTTCCCGACACCGCCGTGCTGGTTGTCGAGGACCTCCATGTCGTCCAGGACGCGCCGGTGGTGGGCGACACATTGGCCTACTTTCTGCGCAACCTGCCGCCGCAGGTCCACCTTGTGCTCACCTCGCGCACGCCCCTCAAGGTGCCGTTGGCTAAGCTGCGCGTGCGCGGCGCCCTCGTGGAGATCGGCCAGGACGACTTGCGGCTGAGCCCCGAGGAGCAGGCGGCTCTGTTCCGCGGGGCGGCCCTCGCGCTGACCAGTGAGGACGAGGCGCTTTTGGAAGAGGCCACCCAGGGCTGGCCCGCCGGCTGCCGCCTGTTGGAGATGCGCTGTCGCAACGCCGGGGCCGTCGAGGTGACCGCGATCATGCGCCAAGCCCGCGCGTCCGTGAGCGACTATCTGCTCGAGGAGGTGCTCGAGGGAGTGCCGGCCGATCTCATGCGCTTCATGACCGAGACGGCCATCGTCGAGTCCTTCAGCGCCCCACTCGGCGCCCGTATCACGGGGCTTACCGAGGCCGAGGTGCGTAGCCGGGTGGACCGCCTTGCCGACGCGGGGCTGTTCGTGCAGCGCCTGGAAGGGGAGGGCCGAGCTACGTGGTACCGCTACCATGCCATGCTCCAGGACCTGCTGCACACCCGCCTGCGCCGCATGCCCGAACAGGAGTCCCTGGCTCTGGCCGGGCGGGCCCGAGGCTGGCTGCTCGACGAGGGCTTCGACGATGCGGCTGTGGGGCTGTCCTTCTGGATGCGCGACTACGGGGCCATCTGCGACATCATCGAGCAGCGTTGGAAGTCGCTGTGGATGAACGACGAGCTGGAGGCGCTGCTGCGCTGGATCGATCTTCTGCCCGCGCCCCTGCTCAATGAGCGCCCCTTCTTGTGCGCCGTGGCCGCTCTGCCCGCAGCTTACGCCGGAGACGGCCTGCGGGGCCACGCGCTGATCCAGAAGGCGCTTCTGCGGCTCGATGACGGCGAGGATTTCCTGTTCTCCTTCTGCATGGTTCAGAAGGCGTTTCTGGCATCGTTTGAGGGCAAGCAGGCCGAGAGCGCCCAGTTCGCAGAGAAGGCCCTCCGCTTCCTGCCGGAGGAGGAGGGCTTTTTGCGCGGCATGATGATGCAGGTGCGTGCCTCGACGCTCTGGGCGAGCGATCCTCTGGGCGCCATCGCCGGCTACGGAGAGGCGCTACCGGTGCAGCGTGCGGTGGGCAACGCGAATTTGCTCGCGTCGGCCCTGTGCAACCTGGCCGTCTTCCAGGCAGCGGTCGGTCAAGTGGCCGACGCAGAGCGCGCGGCCCGCGAGGCGCTGGATTTGTATGAGCCTGGGCAGCGTGCTGCCAAGCCCATGCTCGGCTTTGCCTGGCGCGCTCTGGCCGAGGTCGCCTACGAGCGCGGGGACGAGGTCTCCTTCGCCGAGTCCTGCGGCTGGTTCGAGGAGCTCTCCGTCCACGGCGTGGTGGCGGCGCGCCGGGCGGAGCTGTTGGTACTGCAGGCTAAGGACGCCTACGGCCGGGGCAATGGAGCGTCGGGGCGTACAGCATTCACGGGCGCTCTGGCCGTCGAGGAGGCGGCGGCGCTTTCCATGATGCCCACCTTGGCCATGATTCGCGATTGGCGTGGCTCGAGGAACGGGGAATCGGCAGGCGAGATGCGCGGCACTGGCAGTGCCGGGCGTCTCGGGCTCTTCCGGCTGATGGAGCGGCTCGTCCACGGAGAAGACGTGGCGGCAGAGTCGGCGGCATTCGCCGACGGGGTTAACTCCGAGGATGCGGCCCTCAAGGTGCGCGCCTGCGTTACGGCAGCGGTGGCCGCCGAGCGCGCCGGCCGGTTCCAGGGGGCTGTTGCCCTTGCTCGCCAGGCCTTCGCCGTGTCCCGCAGTTGGGGGCTTGCGGCTGCCTTCGCCGAGAACGCCCCCGACATGCAGCCTCTGGCGGCTCTGTTGCGAGTCGAGGCCGCCAAGGGGGAGCGCGATGGGGCTGGATCTGGCCAGGCTGCCGACGACCGCGAGGCCGCCCGCATGATAGAGGAGGCCCTGAAGGGAGCCCCGCGCGCATCCGATGCCTTAACCGAGCGCGAGCTGGATGTGCTGCGGGTGGTGGCCGACGGGGCTTCGGTGGCTGAGGCGGCCGAGATGCTCGTCGTGTCCCGCGAGACGGTGAAGAAGCACCTGGGCAACATCTATGCCAAGCTCGGCGTTCATTCCAAGATGCAGGCCGTGGCGCTTCTGCGGGAAGAGGGCGTGCTGTAGGCTGAGGGTTCTTCGCGTCCCTCCGGCGATGGGGTGGCAGCATACCTCCATGCTCAAACAGTCCTCGCTTGGCGGAAGTGCCCGACGGGCACTTCCGGTCGCGTGCGGCGCCCGAGCGAAGCGAGGAAGTACTCTTGGGGTGAACTGCGCGTGGAGGCACGCTGCCACCCCGTTGCCTGCATTTTCGCGGGTTCTTCCTCCTTAAAATACCCCGGGGGTATACCCCCTTTGCGTAATGTGGCCTACCCCTCTGCCCCGTAATCTACTCACTGTCAGCAAGACTCATGAGTAGAAGGAGGAGGAGCATGGCGCAAACCGTTTCTCGCCGAGACTTCTTCAAGGCCGGGGGCATCGCCGGCCTGGCCGCCGGGGTGGCAGGCCTGGGCATCGGCTCGGTGCTCGGCGTGCCGGAGGAGGCGGTGGCCGAAACCGTCACCGTCACCGATTTCGTGTACACCTGCCCGGTCTGCGGCGCGAAGGCCGTGGATTACGACGCCCTGGTGAGCCATTTCGAAACCGAGCATCCCGACGCCAACTGCGGCGTTCCCCAGTGCGCCACCCTGAACATCAACGGCAACGAGTTAAAGGTGCAGGTGGAGCCCCAGTGGACCCTGCGCGAGACGCTGCTGAAGGCCGTGGGGCTCGCCGGCGGTGCCAAGGAGATGTGCGACCGCGGTGGCTGCGGCAGCTGCACGGTGCTCATCGACGGGGTGCCGGCGCTCGCCTGCACCACCTTGGCCGTCCAGTGCGAGGGCAGGGCCATCGAGACCTCCGAGGGCATTGCCGCCGATGAGCGCTTCCGCCCGCTGGTGGAGGCCTACGCCAAGCACGACGCGGCCCAGTGCGGCTACTGCACGCCGGGCCAGTTCACCGTGGCCAAGTACATCATCGAGAAGTACGGCGAGCCCACCGAGGAGCAGATCCGCGAGGAGCTGGCCGGCAACATCTGCCGCTGCGGCACCTACAGCCGCCACGTGCAGGCTATCCAGGAGGCCGCCAGCGCCATGAAGGGAGGCAACTAATGGGAGCCAGCTGCGAATCTATCCTGTCGGGCGTTAACGACGACCGCACCGACTTCAAGTACGTGGGCACCTGGGAGCACCCGGGCCGCCAGTCCTGGGACATGATCTCGGGCGCGGCCAAGTATCCCACCGACCTGTGGATGCCCGGAACGCTCACCGCCATGGCGCTGCACAGCCCCTACGGCCACGCGAAGATCAAGAGCCTCGATATCACCGAGGCCGAGAAGGTGCAAGGCGTGCACCTCGTGCTCACCTACGAGGACGAGGAGATCGCCTCCATGCCGAAGTACCGCCCCTCCTACTACGAGTTCGGCGCGAGCCCCCTTCTGGGCGACGAGGCCGAGTTCGAGGGCGACGAGGTGGGTGTCGTCGTGGTGGCCGACAACGAGGAGGCCTGCAAGCGGGCCCTCGACGCCGTGGCGGTGGAATGGGAGGCCCTGCCCTTCATCACCGACTGCCGCGAGGCCGCCAAGCCCGGCGCCCCCATTCTGCGCCCCGAGATGAACCCCGACTCCAATATGACCGGCAACACCTTCGGCGCTCCGGTGGAATGGGAGATCGGCAACGTGGAGCAGGGCCTGAAGGAATCCGACCACGTGGAGGTCATCGAGTACGGCCGCCCCATGTGGAGCCAGTTCAGAAGCATGCCGCCGGCCTACTTCAGCTACTGGGACGACGATCCCTGGGGCAACCCCGATGGCGAGAAGATGTGCTACGTCACGAACCACGCCCACTTTCCCTCCAACGGCCCCATCGTGTCGGCCTTCATGGGCTTCGGCAGCCATGCCGACAAGTTCCGCGCGCTCACGCCGTACATGGCTTCGCGCTACTGCGACTTCGTCGAGAAGCGCGGCGCCCAGCTGGCTCCGGTGCTCTCCAAGCGCCTGGGCGGCGTGCCCGTGCGCTTCGTGAACACCCGTCGCCAGTCCTTCGATGCCGCCGTGCCGCAGACTTACATCACGGCCCGCATCGGCTACAACGACGACGGTACCCTGCACGCGGTGCAGTCGCGCAACGTGCACCAGTCCGGCGCCCGCGGCGGCTACGGCGACAAGACCCACGGGCATTTGGTGCTGCCGCCCAACGCCCAGGCATTCAAGTCGACGAGCTGCCCGAACATCTACTCCGAGATGGCCTACTACGTCACCAACGGCGCCTGCACCACGGCCGACCCGGGCAAGGACATGTGGGAGCCGGTGAACCTGGCCTTCGCCCATATCGCCGACGCGCTGGGCATGCCCATCACCGACGTCATCATGAAGAACGTGAGCGTGACCGACCCCTCGCTGTCCGCCTGCATGGAGGCGGGGAAGAAGGCCTTCGACTGGGACGCCAAATGGCACAAGGCCGGCGAGAAGACCCTTGAGGACGGCCGCCTCCACGGCGTGGCCGCCCGCGCCTGCTGGTCCATGACCTGGGGCATGATCTCCTACAACATCAACTTGCGCATGGGCGTGGACGGCAAGATCTACATGCCCTACTCCGAGGCCCTCATCGGCACCTACTGGCCCGACGCGGTGCAGCTGGTCATCGCCGAGGAGATGGGCATGAAGCTGGAGGACGTCATCGTCTACTACGCCCCCAACTACAACAACTGGCAGAACGGCGACGCCGCCGACCGCGGCAGCACCTGCACCTGGGCGGCGAAAGAGGCGGCCGTGCAGCTGAAGGCCCAGATTCTCGCCACGGGCGCGGCGCTGTTCGGCGTGACTCCCGACGAGGTGGACCTCGTGGACTCGATGATCACCCTGAAGGCCGACCCGACGCAGCAGATGCCCATCACGGGTACCGGCCAGCTGGCCGTGGGCTTCTGCGGCAAGCCGGAGATTCCCTTCCAAAACGACGTGGTGCGCACCATGAACGTGGACTTCTGCGAGGTGGCCGTCGACCCGGAGACCGGTCTTGTGGAAGTGACCGACTACGTGTCGGCCCACGACTTCGGCAAGGTGATCCGCCCGGCCTCGGCCCTGGGGCAGATCGAGATGGCGCTCACCCAGGCCGAGGGCCGCTCCCTTCGCGAGGAACTCATCTGGGACGAGAACACCGGCGTGCTGCTGAACGGCAACATGTACGACTACAAGGTGCCCACGGCGCTCGACCAGCCCAAGATCGAGGGCGTGCCCGTGGAGACGCGCATGGGCGGCGGCGCCTACGGTTCCACCGGTGTGGCCCACGCCCACACCAATGCGGGCCTGGTGGGCCTGGCCATCCAGAACGCTATCGGCGCCTGGGTGAACGTCCAGCCCTTCACCCCGGATAAGGTTCTGGCCGCCCTTGCTTCCAAGCAGCAGGCCTAAAGGAGGATTGAACCATGAAGCATTTCAAGCACATGCAGGCCACCTCGGCCGATCAGGCCGCGAAAGAGGCGGCAAGCGGGAAGGCCTGGGTCATGGCCGGCGGCACCGATCTTCTGGGCACCCTGAAAGACGAGATCTTCCCGGAGTACCCCGAGACCGTCATCGATTTGAAGACCATCGAGGGGATGGACGCCATCGAGGAGGACGGCGACGCGCTGCGCATCGGCGCCCTGGCGAAGCTGTCCGATGTGGCCGAGAACGAGCTGGTGAAGACCTATGCCGCGGCGCTGGCTCAGGCGGCGGGACGTGTGGCGTCGCCCACCATCCGCCACATGGGCACGATCGGCGGCAACGTCTGCCAGATGCACCGCTGCTGGTACTTCCGCGTGCCCGACGACCGCTTCCACTGCCGGCGCAAGGGCGGCGCCACCTGCCCGGCCCGCATCGGCGACAACCGCTACCACTCCATCTTCGGCGACGACAACGGCTGCTTCGCCGTGTCCTCTCACGACACGGCGCCGGCGCTCGTGGCCCTGGGCGCCACGGTGGTCACCACCAAGCGCGAGGTTCCCGCCGAGGAGTTCTTCGGCGCCCACGGCCACCGCTCCAACGTGCTGGAGGACGGGGAAGTGGTGAAGGAGTTCCGCGTGCCCAAGGCCGAGAAGAGCGCGTTTCAGAAGTTCGCCCTGCGCAAGTCCATCGACTTCCCCGTGGTGAACTGCGCTGTGGCTGCAACCGGCGGCGAGACCCGCGTGGTGCTCGGCGGCGTGCACCCGGCTCCTTGGCGCTCGAAGGAGGCCGAGGAGGCCGTGGCAGCGGGCGTGACTGCCGATAGCGCGGCGAAGGCCGGCGAGGCGGCGGTGTCCGTGGCCAAGCCCCTGGGCAAGAACGCCTACAAGGTGGACATCGCGCGCACGCTGGTGAAGCGCACGCTTGAGGCCATCGCCTAGCGGCGAGCGCGCGGAGGTGGGCTTCATGGCCGAACGACAGACAACCTGGGGACGCTCGCTGGCCCAGCTGCGCCAGTGGGCCTCAGACACTGAGGGTGTGTCCCTTTGCCCCTCGTCCCTTTCCGTGGCGGCTCCCGTGCGCCAGGCGTTCTACGACCAGGTGGACGAGGTGGCCGACCTGCTGGCTGCCGAGGTGCTCGGCGAGCGGCTGCCCCAGGCGGGCCGCCTCGCCCGCGCGCTGGGCGACGGGCGCGAGGAGCTGCTGGCGGCATCGGGGCTTGGGGCCTATCGGCTCCCCGAGCGTCTCGAGCACTTCCTCACTGACGCGCACCGCGCCCTGGCGGAGCCGCTCTCGTCCTTGGTGGTGGATGCGGCTTCCGGGCGCGTGCCCTTGGCCGAGGTTCACGGCCGGGCCGCATCCGAGGCCGCCCGTTCGGCGGACGTGCTTATGCGCTGCGCCTACGAGGCCTGGGTCTACCTGGGTATTATGGCGGCCCTTCGCCCCGTGCGGTTCTGGGCCGTGGCCAGCGAGGACGGTCGGCGGCTGGTGGCCGTGCCCACCGACGAGGTGCGCATGGGCTGGCAGGTGCCCTCCCGCGAGCTGCGCCACCCCGAGGCGGTCTTCGAGACGGCCGATGGGCGCGTGTTCGCCTGCAAGTGCGAGGCGGCGCGCGAGATCGACTATTACGACGTGATGGCGCCCCCGGCTCGCGACACCTCCGCTGGCGGCAACACCGAGAACCTCATGGGGCACCGGGTGCTGCTTCTGTACCAGCTGGACGGGGTGCGTGACGTGCGGCCCCTCGTGGATCGCAAGGAGAAGCGCCAGGTGGCCGCCGACCATGTCTGCACGGTGCTGTCGCCGGGCGAGATGGGCTCTCCCTCCCATCTGGGGGCCTTCATCTCGCGTCTGCGCACCCTGCGCACGCGGCGCCCCGTCACGGTGCTCGCCTATGAGGGGCCGGCGGCCTTCCCCGCCGAGATGGCCGAGGACGCCCAGGTGCCGCCCGTCGAGTTCAAGGCCGTGGGGCTCAGCCTCGATGCCCTGGCCGCCGTTGCGGCGCCACTGGCCCCCGACTACGAGTAAGCCAATCGCCCGCAGGCGATGAACGAAGGAGAAATCATGATGAAGATTGCGAAGAGAAGGACGGTTCTGGGGGCGCTCGTGTGCTCGGCGACCCTGGCCGCCTCCTGCCTGGGCTGCGCCCCGGCGGCAACGGAGATAGCGCCCACCGACGGGCTCGCCTCCAACGACATGGTGGTGAAGGGTGAGTACACCCCCTACGACCCGGCGGCCGAGGCCGAGGTGACTGCCGGCGCCGCTATCGAGGGCTCCGAGGAGGAGCAGCTCCAGCAGGAGCGCATCGCCGGCGGCGCGGCCGGAGGCGTGGTGTCCGAGAACCTCGAGCCCCTCGAGGGCATTACCGACTACAGCGAGGGGGAGTACGTGCCCGTCTACGGCATCGCCTGCGACATTCCCGAAGTCGTGCACGGCGAGACCAAGGGCACGGCCTGCACCACCTGCCACACGGCCGACGGCCAGGGGGCCGGCACCCAGGTGCCCCAGAGCCACGCCGACCAGAACCTGGCCGACGAGGACTGCCTCACTTGCCACGAACTGTAGGGATGAATCCGTAGGGCAAGGGCTCTGCCCTTGCCGATCCAGAGGAGGAGAGATCATGCGCGAGGTTGCTTCCGATGTGCGGCGGTGGTTCGACGAGGGGCGCGCGGTGGCGCTTGCCCAGGTGACGAAGACCTGGGGCTCCTCGCCCCGCGTGCCCGGATCTGTCATGGCCGTCGCCGACGACGGGCGCCTGGCCGGCTCGGTCTCCGGCGGTTGCATCGAGGGCGCCGTGGCCCAGGTGGCCATGGAATGCGCCGGCAGCCGCCTCTCCTCCTTGGAGAAGTTCCATGCCTCCACCCGCCGCGCCCAGGAAGTGGGCCTATCCTGCGGCGGCAACATCGAGGTGTTCGTGGGCGATCTGCCCCGGGCCCTGTTCGCCGTGGAGGAGGCGCTGATTCGGGCCGATGCGGCCTATGCGCGCGTGACGGCGGTGGAGGCCGTCTTCCCGGGCGACCGCGTCGACGATCCCTCCCAAGACGATGCGGCCGTCCGAGAAGGCGGAATGGATGCCCTCGGCGCCATGGCCATCGTGGCCGATGAAGAGGCGCTTACGGCCGCCGTCGCCTCGCTTGCGCCCGCGGTGGCGGCCGAAGTGGCCGTGGCCCGGTGCGACGGCGCGGCCGTGGCGACGGCGGGGGAGGCCGACTGCCTGCTCGCCGTGGCCGAGGCCGTGGCGGCCCGCCCCGCCTCCGAGGACGCGGGCCACGTGATCGAAGGCGGCATCGACTGGTTCTTCGCCCGCGTGCGCCCCGCACCGCAGCTCGTCTGCATCGGGGGCGTGCACATCGCCATGCGCCTGGCAGAGATCGCCCACGTCATGGGCTTCCGCACCGTGGTGGTGGACCCGCGCCGGGTCTTCGCCACCGGCGAGCGCTTCCCCGGGGTGGACGAGCTCGTGCACGCCTGGCCCCAGGAGGCCTTCGCCGAGGATGGCCCGGTGCGCCTTACGGCCAACACGGCGGTTTGCGCCCTCACCCACGACCCGAAGATCGACGTGCCGGCCCTTCAGGCGGCCTTGGCCTCGCCGGCGTTCTATATCGGCTCTTTGGGCCGTTCCACCACCCAGCTCTCCCGCTGCCGTCAGCTGGCGGGGGAGGGATGCCCCGACGAGCAGATCGCCCGCATTTACGGGCCTATCGGGCTAGACTTGCGCGGCCGCGAGCCCGCCGAGATAGCGCTCTCCATCATGGCCGAGATCTGCGCCGTCCGCCACGGCAGCCCCTACGAGCTGTCTACCATGCTGGAGACCGCGCGCGGGTTGGAAGGCGGCGAGGCGGCGTAAGTTCGGATTTTTGCCGTCGTCTCGTCTACAATGGGAGACATTGCCGTGCCGTTTGCTCGAGGCGATGGCATAGCCGCTTTGGTGAGATGAGAGGGAGATTCCGATGAATGTGATAAAGCGTGGGGTATGGATGGCGCGTGCGGGGGCGTTCACAATGCTGCTCGTTGCCGCGCTGGCCGGCGCGGTGGGTTGCGCGGGAGCGCCGGATGGTCAGGGCCCTTCGGAGGGGCAGTTCGCTGATGTTCGGAAAGATGCGGGCGCCGTGCGGAAGATATCTGCCGACGAGGCCCACGATTTGATGGTTTCCGACAAGGTTGCCGTGCTCGACGTGCACACGGCCGATGAGTACGCCGAGCGCCATATCGTGAATGCACGGCTGCTTCCCCTGGACGCCATAGACGCGAAGACGGCTGAGGAGGTCGCGCCGGATAAGGACGCGCCGGTGCTTGTGTACTGCCGAAGCGGTGTGCGTTCGGCTGAGGCGGCTCAAAAGCTGTCCGATCTGGGGTATGCCCAGGTGTACGATTTCGGCGGCATCCTCGACTGGCCCTACGCCACCGTAGAAGGAGCCGAGACCGTCCAGAGCGGTCTGCCCGAGGGCGAGATGCCCGTAGGCGTGAAGGTCGTCTGCGGCAAGACTCGCTCCCTTCCCGAGGATTAAATTCTTAGCGGGCCCTTCACTCTCATAACGAGCAATATCTTGCCATTAGAAGATAAAATGATCAGTTAAATGGCAGTATATTGCAGCTAAAACCCTCTCTGCCATTGTCCCGACTTCGACGACCGAGCTGGACTGCCGGAAGGTGTGGCCCATACCTTGGATGACGCCTTCGCGATGCGGTAAGCGCGGGCCTAGCTCTGCGGGATAGTGAATCGGTTGCAGGTCTCTTCTACCCAGGTGGCGTTTTGGGCGAGGAGGCTCTCGCTCACCGTCACCGCGCGGTAGCCGAGGGTCACCAGGCCGTCGTTCTGCAGCTGGTGCAGGGCGCGGGTGACCGACGCACGGTCGGACAAGGTGAGCGCCGCCAGCTCGTCGTGGGTCACGCGCAGCGCGCCGGGCTCCTGGCCGCTGCGGCGCACCAGGGAGTGCAGGGCGCACAGCAGAAGGGCCAGGCGTTGGCCGACCAGAGGTCGCGAGGATATCATTGACTGTATAAGCGCGCCGGTAGCCTGGTTGTAGGCCGATGCCGCGAGGATCTGCTGCTGGCGGTCGCCGGGCAGCGTCTCCAGACAGCGCTTGAGCGCCTTTGAGGGCAGCGAGCAGATGCGCCCCGGCACGAGGGCGTGCAAATGGTAGGTGTTGGTGGAGACGCGCGGCACGTACAAGTCGGCCACGCCCACGGCGATGCCGGCGCCGTAGAGGGTGAAAGGGGCCTCGCCGTCCGGGTCGATATGGGCCATGCAGCTTACGACCCCCTCGCGGATGGCGAACACGTGGTGCTCGTAGCGGTGGTCGGTCCACAAGAGGTCGCCCTTGTCGT
This sequence comes from Adlercreutzia sp. CNCM I-6207, assembly GCF_977072305.1. NCBI lineage: Bacteria > Bacillati > Actinomycetota > Coriobacteriia > Eggerthellales > Eggerthellaceae > Adlercreutzia > Adlercreutzia sp. CNCM I-6207. Next base: position 30,592 of record NZ_CDRVLZ010000011.1, on the reverse strand, counting down.
ATTCCACGACGGCGGGCATGATCTTGTCGCCTCCCTCGAAGCGCTCCGTATCGCCGAGTCCGCAGACGCAGCCCACGGGACACAGGTGGCGCACCGGGCAGTGGATGACGCCGAACTCCTCGGCCTTCTGAAAATCCCTGAGTCTCATGGAGCCCCTCCTCTTCGCAACTTCCCCGATCCATTGTCCCTCAACGGGGCGGCGCTCCCCATTCCCCAAACAGGGTATTCGCCGCTTCGTGCATTGTGCACCATTGCGGCGGCCAACATTGTGATGCGCGCCACAATGTAGCCCCTCCGACTCGTGCGCCGTGCACGTTCGGTGCCGGCGGCCCTCCGTAGAATGCAACGCGTAAGGGGAGAGCGTCGCAGAGAGGGGCGCGCCCCTAGCGTTTCGTTTCGATCCCAGGAAGAAGGGGGAGGTAGTATGGCTACATCTATTGAAGAGACGGCCGTCGCGGAGGAGGGCGCCAAGGGCGTCTCTCGTCGCGGGTTCCTCACCGGCGGCGGCCTCATCGCCGGCGCCGCGGTGATGGCCGGCCTTGCGGGCTGCGCGCCTGCCGGCAAAGGAGAGCTGGCGAGCACCGGGGAGGCGGTGCCCAAGGCCAAGGGCCACGTGGTGCACCAGCAGTACATCTGCTCCGGCTGCCGCACCTGCGAGCTTACCTGCGTGCTGTCCCACGAGCAGCTCATCAACCCGCAGCTGGCCCGCAACAAGGTGGAGACCGACGTGCAGCAGGCCTATCTGACCGACGTCCTGTACTGCCAGCAGTGTGACGACGCCCGCTGTCTGGCGGCCTGTCCCACAGGCGCCCTGCACGTGGACGAGGCCACCGGCGCCCGCGTCATCGACCAGGAGCAGTGCGTCGGCTGCCAGACCTGCCTGAACGCCTGCGTGTTCGCGCCGGCCGCTTCGCGCATCAAGTACAACCCCGCCACCAACACCTGCATCAAGTGCGACCTGTGTGGCGGCGACCCGATGTGCGTGAAGCGCTGCCCGCTCGGTGCCTCGCAGCTCTCCTGGGAGGAGTACACCGTCGTCCGTCCCGGCATCGACGACTACGTGGAGAAATCCACGGAAGGCGCGCTCGAGGGCGTTACCTTCACCAAGGAGTACACCGGCCCCCATGCGGGCAAGGCCATGGACGAGCAGGACTGGGCCCTCGTGCCCGCCGACGGCGGCGTGCAGGTCAAGGGCCAGGTTACCTCGTCGGACGGCGCCGATTTGCGCGTGAAGATGCACTGCGACTTCAAGGACGCGTCCGGCAATGTGCTCGGCTCGAGTGAGGAGCACATGTGGTGCATGTCCATCCACGAGCATCTGCCCCTCGAGTTCAGCTTCGCCATCGACGACCCGTCCCAGATCGCCGAAGTCGTGCTCATCGGCGACATCAGCTACTGGGTCAAGGGCGTCGACGAGGAGTACTAGGCCCACCGTCTTACCGCACATCTATCTGAGGAGATTTCAATGGCAGACGAATACTACGGGTACGTCGGTACCCTGCTGAAGGTCAACCTGACCGATATGACCGTGGAGAAGATCCCCACCAACACTTACGACACCGACAAGTGGATCGGCGGCCGCGGCCTCGGCTCCATCATCCAGTGGACGGAGTGCCCGACCACCGCCGGCGCGCTGGATCCGGAGAACGTGCTCACGTTCCTTACCGGCTCCCTCACCGGCACCATGCTCGACGGTGGCCGCACCTTCGTGCAGGCGGTCTCGCCGGCCGGCTACCCGGACACCGGCTCCTTCGCCCGCTCAAGCTTCGGTAGCTCGTTTGCGCCCGAGATGAAGTTCGCCGGCTACGACGGCATCATCTTCATGGGCAAGGCGCCCTATCCGGTGTACTTCTACATCAACGACGACATCGCCGAGATCCGCGATGCCCGCGACCTGTGGGGCATGGACAACTTCGCCGTACAGAACGAGCTGTACCGCCGCTCCGGCAACAAGGCGAAGATCGCCTCCATCGGTCCTGCCGGCGAGCACATGTCCATGTTCTCCACCATCCTGTCCGACGAGTCGTCGGCCACGGGCATGGGCTCCTTCGGTGCCGTCATGGGCTCGAAGAACCTGAAGGCCATCTCCATCCAGGGTACCGGCTCCGTGAAGGTCGCCGATCCCCAGGGCCTGCTCGATTTGGTGGAGTACACCCAGAACCTGTGCTGCCGCAAGCTCTACGAGACGACGCCCGAGGCGCCGGCGAACTCCTACGTGGGCTCCTGGCAGGCGTCGCTTCCCCTGACCGACACCGACCTGTACAAAGAGGCCCGCGACCCGGAGGGCAAGCTCGAGATCGCCTACACCGGCTGCTACTCCTGCCCCTGGGGCGGCTGCGGCTACGGCGTCCGCTTCAAGGACGGATCCGGCATGAGCCTGGGCCAGCTGCGCTGCACCGAGGCCATTCCGGTCTCCGCCGAGAGCGCCGCGTGCGGCGAGTACGTGGGGCGCGCCCATATGAAGCGCCTGACGCTGAACGAGCGATTGGGCCTGTCCGACTGCAACACCTGGTTCCAGGGCCTCGACCCCATCTTCCAGGCCGGCAACATCCTCACCGAGGAAAACACCGGCATCGACTGGACGAACTTCGGTACCGAGGACTTCACCCGCGAGCTCATGTACTCGGTGGCCTACCAGTCCACCGAGGTGGGTGCCGCCATCGCCAAGGGCTGGCGCTACTTCCTCGAGGAGTACATCGGCACGCCTGAGGCCAAGTACTTCTATCGTGCCATCCGCGGCATCCGCAACAGCCCTAAGCACAACGGCGGCGGCGTCTGCGGCTGGTACATCCCCGGCGCGTACCTGGCCCCCGGTCTGCTGCGCTTCGCCACCTCGAACCTTAACGCCACCGACATCCGCTGCACCGGTGCCGAGACCTACCTCCTGTTCGGCTCCAACGGCGATTTGCTCCCACCGGGCTCCGACGAGTGGCAGGCGCTGGTCGACGGCAACTCCACGAAGCTCTTCGGCAGCCCCCAGGTCTACGAGGACATCCGCAACTGGGATTGGGAGAGCGACTCCATCGCCCCGTTCTGCAAGTGGAACCACCAGTTCAAGGCTTTGGACGACTCGCTGATCTTCTGCTACATCGCCATGAGCGCCATGGGCATCTACTCGAACTACACCGAGGGCCACGAGGGCGACTTCGATATTCCGAAGAAGCTGTTCAAGGTGGTCACGGGCATCGACTTCGGCGAGGAGGAGGAGGCGGCCTTCGGCGAGCGCATGTTCCTGCTCGAGCGCGCCATCCTCACCCGCCAGGGCTGCGACCGCAACGACGATCTGCTGTTCGACGAGGTGTACCAGGAGTACTCGGCCGAGAATCTGGAGAACAGCTTCTATCAGACCGAGACAGGCCTGACCAAGGAGCATTACGAGAAGATGCTCGACGCCTGGTACGAGGTCATGGGCTTCGATGTGGCCACCGGCATGCCGAAGGTCTCCACCTTCGAGGCCGCCGGCGTTCCCGAGATCGCCGATCGTCTGGTGAGCGAGTACGGCGTGCAGCTGCCCGCCTAACGGGTTCGGGCAGAGGCGAGGGGCGGCTCTCTGCGGAGTCGCCCCGCATGAAGCCGAGAAGAGGGGCGGCCCTGCCCGGGCCGCCTCCTGAGAGGGGGAGTCGTGGAAAACACAGTGCAAGCTCGCGCGGTGCGAGTGGCGGGGGAGTGCGAGGCCTTCCCGCGGAGTTACTTCTCCGTGGTCTGCTGCGACGAGGGCGATATTGCCGCCGAGGCCATCGAGGTCATCTGCGAGCACGAGCTGACCATCGTCGCGAACGGCTGCGAGCTCGCAACGCTCATGTGCTCGAACGCGAACCTCTCCGAGCTCGTGTACGGCTTCCTGTTCAGTGAGGGCGTCATCGGCGATGTGCGCGAAGTCGTCGCCTTCGACATGGATGCGGCGCGACGCATCGCGCGCCTTTCGCTCTCCCATCCGGTGCGGCGTCCCGCTGCGCCTGTGATTACCTCCGGGTTCGGGGGAAAGGCGCTAGCCGCCCCCTCGGGCCGTTTTCTTCCCTCCCTTGCGGTCGGGACCGGCGCTTGTTCCCTCCCCGAGACGTTGCCGGTCCCGACCCCGGGGGATATCGACCTCATCCGAGGTGCGGTCATGGCCATGCGCGTGGGGGCCCGCGAGTACGCGGCTACGCGCGGCACCCATTGCTCGGCCCTGTTCTGCCGGGACGAGATGGTGGCCCTCTACGAGGACATCGGCCGCCACAACACCTTCGACAAGCTGGCCGGGCACTGCCTGACGCGCGGCATCGACGCCACGGGGTTCCTGCTCGCCACCACCGGACGCGTCAGCAGCGAGATGCTGCGCAAGGCGGCGCGCCTCGGCGTGGGCACGGTGGCGTCGCTATCGGGTCCTACCGATGCGGCCGTGCGCGAGGCCCGCGGGCGCGGCATGACGCTCGCGGGGTACGTGAACTCCTCGCGGCTAACCCTCTACGCCGCCTCGACGGTGACGGCGGTGCCGGAGGCGGTCACCATGAGCATGTTGCCCTGACCGAGCACCTCGTAGTCCATATCCACGCCCACGATGGCGTGGGCCCCGAGCGCGGCGGCCCGCTGCTGCATCTCGGCCACGGCCTCGTTGCGGGCCTGCATGAGCTCCTCCTCGTAGCCGGCCGAACGGCCGCCCACCAGGTTGCGGATGCCGGCGCCGAAGTCCTTCAGGAAATTGATGCCGGTGATGACCTCGCCGAACACGATGCCGTAGTAGCCGGTGATGCGGTAGCCCTCGACGGTGGGCGTGGTGGTGACGATCATGGCGCTCCTCTCTCGGAAATGTACGGGTGCGAGTATAATACCCGAAATCGAGAAAGCGAGGCTGGCATGGCGGATGACGCACTGCGACGACACTACGACGGGCTTCCCCGGGAAGGGGGCTTTCCGGCCCGCTGCCATATGGAGCTGCCGCGGCGTGCGCTTTCCGGAGTCTGCGTTGTGAACGTGGGCTGCCGGCGCGGCAAGGGCTGCTATAAGCTCAGCGAACTCGTGGGTCCGACGGGGCGCGTCGTGGGCATCGACTGGCGGTCGGCGCTCATCGACGAGGCCCGCGCCGGCGTGCCGGCGGCTTTGGAGCGCAGCCGGATGCCTCGCAGCAATATGGCGTTCGCCGTAGCCTATCCCGAGCAGCTGAGGCAGGCGGTGGCGCCGGAGTCGGCGGATTACGTGTACCTGAACAGCTCGTTTGCGCTCTTCTCCGATCCGCCTCGGGTTTTGCGGGAATGCTGGGCGGTGCTCGTATCCGGCGGCTCGCTTCTCATCGAGTGCGCGGTGGCCGAGAGCGAGGGGCCCTCGGCGACCCGCGCGCTTCTCGTGCAGGCGGCCCAGCGTCTCGGCAACGCGGTGCAGGCGGCTCCTTCGCGGGCGCAGCTGATGGGCTGGCTGGCCGAGGCCGGCTTCATGGTCCCCGCCCTGCGCGAGGAGCACGAGGTGGCCGCCGATCGGGGGAGCGTGTTCGACCATCGCGTTCCCACGGTGCCCGGCGACGATGCGACCTACCGCCTTGTGGCCCTGGAGGCGCGCAAGCCCCGCTAGCGGCCCGCGCCTACGAGAAGGGGCGCCCCGCACAGGAGCGCCCCCGACTTGCGCGATCTGTCTCTCGGTCCTAGAAGTTCCAGCTGTTCATGTAGGCGATCTGCTCCTCGGTGAGGGTGTCGATCTCGATGCCCAGCGTCTCCAGCTTCACGCGCGCCACGTCGTCGTCGATGGCGGCCGGCACGTCGTACACCTTGTTCTCCAGCTCGTCGGCGTGCTTGTACAGGTACTCGGCGGCCAGGGCCTGGTTGGCGAAGCTCATGTCCATCACGCTGGCGGGATGTCCCTCGGCGCAGGCCAGGTTCACGAGGCGACCCTCAGCGAGCACGGTGATGGTGCGGCCGTCGGGCAGGGTGTACTCCTCCACGAGCGGCTTGAGCTCTTCGATCTTCACGGCGTTGGCCTTGAGCCACTTCATGTTGATCTCGGAGTCGAAGTGCCCCGAGTTGCAGATGATGGCGCCGTCCTTCATGTTCTTGAAGGCCGGCTCGTCGATGACGTTGCAGTCGCCGGTGACGGTCACCCACACGTCGGCGAAGCGGGCGGCGTCCTCCGCCTTCATCACGCGGTAGCCCTCCATGTGGGCCTCGAGCGCCTTCAGGGGATCCACCTCGCACACGATGATGTCCATGCCCATGCCGCGGGCGCGCTGGGCCAGGCCGCTGCCGCAGTAGCCGTAGCCCGACACGACGATGGTGCGCCCGCACAGAAGGCGGTTGGTGGCGCGCACGATGCCGTCCAAGGTGGACTGGCCCGTGCCGTAGTGGTTGTCGAAGCAATGCTTGGTGTTGGCATCGTTGATGTTGAAGACGGGGTAGCCCAGCGCGCCCTCGGCCGCCATGGCCATGAGGCGCACCACGCCGGTAGTGGTCTCCTCGGTGCCGCCGATGACGCCGGCGAGCTTGTCGGTGAACTTGGTGTGCAGGGCGGTGTCCAGATCGGCGCCGTCGTCCATGATGATCTGGGGGTCGCTGGCCACCACCGCGGCGATGTGGCGCTCGTAGGTCTCGGCGTCCTCGCCGGCGATGGCGTACACCTTCACGCCGTAGTCGCGCACGAGGGAGGCGGCGGTGTCGTCCTGGGTGGAAAGCGGGTTGGAGGCGCACAGGCACACCTCGGCGCCCGAGGCCACAAGAGCGCGCATGAGGTTCGCCGTCTCGGTGGTCACGTGCATGCACGCGCCGATGCGCACGCCCTCCAGCGGGCGCTCCTCGGCGAAGCGCTCGCGGATGCGGGCGAGCACCGGCATGTCGCGGTCGGCCCACAAGATGCGGGCCTGCCCCTCGTCGGCCAGGTTGATGTCAAGAATGTCGCAGGCTTGGCTCACAGATTGCTTCCTTTCTTGAAGGCGGGCGCGGCGCGGGCGCGATTGCCGGGGCGCGGTTCCGCCGGGGTGCCATTGCATGGGGAACAGGGTAGCACAGCTCCCAGGCGGTGCGGGGCGGTGTCCCGGTTGTCGGAAAAACCTTACGCTTCCCTTACAGGTGTGGAGGGGGTGTGGGGCAAATGCGGTGAAAAGGAACACTTTGGCCTCGATTGCCCCCATTTCGGCCGTCATGGCCCAACTGGCGCTGCCAACTTGGCTCGAAAGGGCTATACTTTCAGCCGTTTGTGCAGCCGCGCCCACGCCACTGACCGTGCGGGCGCATGTCATGTCCTAGGAGCCTCAAGGTGTTCGATACCGTAGCATCGCAAGTGTCGGCGTTGTCCTTCGTCGACATCTTCAATTTCTGCGTGTTTCTTACCTTCACTATCTGCTATACCTACCAGCTCTTCTACGTGCTCGTGGTGCTGACGCGCCGGGCGCCGAAGAAGGTGGCGCGCGCCAACCACCGCTATGCGGTCATGGTGGCGGCGCGCAACGAGGAGACGGTCATCGCCGACCTCATCCACTCCATCAAGGTGCAGAACTATCCCGCCGAGCTCATCGACATCTTCGTCATCGCCGACAACTGCACCGACAACACGGCCGACGTGGCCCGCGAGGCCGGCGCCATCGTGTTCCCCCGCAGCAACGACAAGCTGGTGGGGAAGGGCTATGCGCTCGATTACGGCCTGAAGGCCATTTGGGAGCAGTACGCCGATCGCGACTATGAGGCGTTCTTCGTCTTCGACGCCGACAACGTGCTCGATGTGAACTACTTCCGCGAGATGAACGCCACCTTCGATAACGGTGCGAAGGCCTCCACCTCCTACCGCAACTCCAAGAACTTCGGCAGCAACTGGATCTCGGCCGGCTACGGCGTATGGTTCCTGCGCGAGGCGAAGTTCTTGAACCAGGCGCGCCTCACGCTGAACACCTCCTGTGCCGTGTCGGGCACGGGCTTCTTCATCGCCGCCGACATCCTGAAGGCCGCCGGCGGCTGGAAGTGGCACCTGCTCACCGAGGACATCGAGTTTTCCGCCGCCTCCATCATCGACGGCGTGCGCATCTCCTACTGCCCGACGGCGGTGCTCTACGACGAGCAGCCCATCACCTTCCGCGATTCGTGGAACCAGCGCTTCCGCTGGGCCAAGGGCTTCTACCAGGTGTTCGCCCATTATGCGGGCGGCCTGGTGAAAGGCACGTTGACCAACCCGCGCGGTTACCGCTTCGCCTGCTACGACATGCTCATGACCATCGCTCCGGGCATGCTGCTCTCCATCATCTCCATTCTGTTCAACACCATCATCATCGTGCTGGCGGCTACGGGCGTCATGTCCACGGGTGTGGCCATCGCGAGCTCGGTGACCTCGGTCGTGTTCTGCCTGTGCAACTACATCGTGTTCATGTTCGTCTTCGGCGTGCTCACCACCTTCGTGGAATGGGACTCCATCCGCACCACCACGGCGAAAAAGATCCGCTACATGTTTACCTTCCCCTTCTTCATGCTCACCTACATTCCTATCGCGCTCATCGCTCTGGTGAAAAAAGCGGCGTGGAAGCCCATCCGCCATTCCATCTCGGTGGACGTCGCCGAGTTCTCCGAGGCCGAGGGCGTCCGTCTCTCCTCGAAATAGCTCCTTTCATTTTCTAGCGATGCTTGCTAGAATATCAGGCAGGCTCGAGGGGAGCCACTGGCCAGTGAAATCTCCCCTGAACCGTTTGTTATTTGGGCCGTCTTGCATGACGTGCCCGCCTTGCCTTTCGGCTCGAATCCGCGTACTCGCGGATTCGAGCCATCAGGTTCAGCAAGCAAGCCGCAAAACGAACCCAATCGCAAAGGTCCATTTGCCTGCCTTTCTCCCGTTGCCTAAGGTAGCGAAACGGGCGGGTCGGCCAGCTCCCCGCCCCGAGGATGCGTCTCGCGCATCCTCGGGGCGAAAGGCTGTGCCCTAGGTTCGCGCGAACGTGAGGCACCGGACGATCTTGGCGCCGGCGGCGCGCAGGGCCTCGGTGGCGGCGAACAGGGTGGCGCCGGTGGTGCACACGTCGTCCACGACGATGACGGCGCCGGGCATGCTGGCGCCGGCCAGCGCGGTGAGCGAGTGCCTCATGTTCCCGATGCGCCCCGTCCGTCCCAGCTTCCGCTGGTCGCGGCTGCGGGCGGCCACGAGCAGAGGGGCGAAGTCCAGCCCGGCGATGAACGACAGCTCGCGGGCCAGATGCTCGGCGTGGTCGAAGCCGCGCCGGCGCCGGGCGGCGGCCGTGGCGGGCACGAAGGTGACGACCGGCGCTGCGCCCATCCAGCGGGGCGGCAGGTAGCGGGCCATGATCTGGGCCATGGGCCGTGCCAGGCCGCGCTCGTTCTGGTCCTTGTACACCGTTACGATGCGGCGGACGGCCTCGGTAAGCACGAGGGCGCTCGCCATCTCGTCGTAGGGCGGCTCCTTGTAGCCGAAGGGCTCCATCAGCACGGACGTGCACTCCGAGCACTGCACGACGCCGAAGGGCGCGCCGCAGCGCGGGCAGGCCGTCAGCGCGTCGATGTAGGGGAGCGCTGCGGCGCAGGAACCGCACAGCACCGCGCCGGGCTTATCGCACACCGCGCAGCGGGTGGGGTAGAGCGTCTCGGTCACCATGTCCGCGGCGAAATCGCGTACGGCGCGCCAGTTCGCGCGCAGGCGGCGGGAGGGAGCGGCGTGTTTCGCGGCCGCGCCCTCCCGACGGCTCTTCGCCGGTTTTCGCTCATCGAAGAGCGCCATCTGTCCTTTCATCGGCTTCATGGGGGCAGTCTACGCGCGCACGACCGTGGCAATGACGCGGGAATGTCCCGTTTCGCTCCCCGCGCCGACCGCGTTCGCGTCCCATCCCGCGCCCCGCGCCAGCCGCACGGCTTTCGCACTTCGGAGGTTCTGCGGGGCTTTGCCCCGTCTAAGCCCACTTCTGCTACACTTAGCGATGCTTCTTTCGGGTCTGTAGTTGCGGAAAGGCGCGACGTCTTTCCAAGTCCATGGCAGATGCGGTCGAAAGGATCCACGTAAGCGCGTGGGCATTGCCCGCCGTGAGCATGGCGTATCCTAGAGGTAAGTCGCACCGCCCGCTGACATTTTCGCGGCACGGACGCCGCGACGGGCGAGAGGGCTACTAGCGCAAGCGAACGCCCCGGTGCGCGAGTGTGGGGTCAAAGACTAGGTCAGTCGAAAGAGGCAACGTACCGATTGAATTAGACGGAGGATGATGTGAGAAAGCGTTCGTTCGTTGCGGTTGCCTTTGCGGCGCTGCTCGCGGTCGGCCTGTTCGGCCTGGCCGGATGCACTGGATCGGGCACCTACCAGCCGGAGCTGAAGTCCGCTGAGGTGGCGCCCCCGGTCATCGGCGAGGAGGGCACCCTGCGCGTGGGCGTCAACACCGAGAACCCGCCTCTGGCCGGCATGGGCAGCGGCAAGATCATCGGCATCGACGTGGACATCGCCGCGGCTCTCGCCGACGAGCTGGGGCTGAAGCTGTCGGTGGTGGACGTGGGCAGCGATCCGGCCGGGGCGCTCGCCAACGGCACGGTGGACGTGGTGCTCGGCATCGACGACTCCGCGAGCGACGGCGATTTCTGGCGCTCGGCCTCCTACCTGCCCACGGGCATCGCCCTGTTCGCGCTGAGCCCCGACGCGGGCATTCCCACGCAGGATTCCGGCGCCACCTTCGCCGCCCAGGTTTCCTCGAAGAGCGCCTGGGCCGTCTCCAACGGGTTCGGCGAGTCCAGCCTCACGCCCACCGACAGCCTGAAGGAGGCCTTCGAGGCACTTGAGGCCGGAAGCGTGCAGTACGTGGCCGCCGACGCCGTCATCGGCCTGTACGCGGCCCATGGCCAGGGGCTCGACGTGTCCATCGTCGCCATGCTCATGTCGCCGACTGGCTATTGCATGGGCGTCTCGAACGAGAACGTCGATTTGCAGACGGCCGCCGGCGACGTGCTCGCGCGCCTGGTGAGCGACGGCACCATCAACGTCATCGAGCGCAAGTGGCTCGGCACCACCGTGGCCCTGGGCGACCTCACGGTGGTCAGCGATCTAACGGCTTCCGCCGCCGACGCCGCCACGGGATCCGATAGCGAGGATGCGGGCGATTCGGGCGACGCAGGCTCCGGCGATTCCGGCGACTCGGGAGACACAGGCTCCGAAGACACCGGCTCCGGCGACTCGTCGGACAGCTCCGATGAGTCCGGCGATACCGGCGCCGGCGACGACTCCGGCAGCGAGGACTCCGGCGATGCAGGCGACTCCGGCAGTTCCGGCGAAGAGGACGCGACCGAGTAGCGATCCGCCTCATCCTCTCAACACAAAAGCGGTCCGACGGCAAGTTCCGTCGGACCGCTTGCTTTGCGGGCTTGTCGAGTTTAGCTGGAGCCTAGCTCAGGAAGTCGTCCAGGATCTCGGCTTCGGCCTCTTCCTCGGTGAGGCCCAGCGTCATGAGCTTCACGATCTGGTCGCCGGCGATCTTGCCGATGGCGGCCTCGTGCACGAGCATGGCGTCCTCGCTGGCGGCCTCGATGCCGGGGATAGCCTTCACCTTGGCGTTGCCCATGATGATGGCGTCGCACTGCACGTGCCCGCGGCAGGCGCACTCGCCGATGACGAGCGGGTTGAACACCTGCACGGAGTCGTCCTGGGCCACCGAGCGGGAGATCACCTGCACGGAAGAGCCCTCGCCCTTCAATTCCACCTTCATGTTGGAAATGGCGGTCTGGTTGCCGTGGGTGAGCAGCTTCTCGGTGAGCACCAGCTTGGCGTTCGCGCCCAGCTCGGCGTTCGTGTCGCGCACCGTGCTCGTCACGCCGCGCAGCTGCACCATCTCCATCTCGCAGGAGGAGCCCTCCTCCATGTACACGTTGGTGGTGGGGTTCAGGATGCGCTCGCCGGTGCCCTCGCCCTCGCCGTAGTGCTTCTCCACGTAGCGCACGCGGCTGTTCTTCCCCAGATAGAAGCTGTGGATGCCGTCGTGCTCGGAGGCGTCGTGGGAATCGTTGTGGATGCCGCAGCCGGCGATGATGGTGATGTCGCAGTTCTCGCCCACGTAGAAGGTGTTGTACACGACGTCCTTCAAGCCCGACTTCGTCACGATGACGGGGATGTACACCGTCTCGCCCTTGGTGCCGTCCGCGATGCGGATGTCGATGCCGGGGTTGTCGGTCTTGGTGGAAATGTCAATGTAGGCCGAGGAATGGCGCTCGACCAGCTCGCCGTCCTTGCGCACGTTGAAGGCGCCCTTCGGCATGCCGTGCATATTGGCGATCTCGGCGAGCAGGTTCTCGTCGATGGGGGAAAGATCAACGGTCATAGTTGTCTCCTTTTGCAACTAGAAAAGACGTGCGGCGGGCGGGATGGCGGGTGTTCCGACCGAGCGAGTTCCGCAGCGACGGGAAGTGTCCAGTGGACACTTCCCCAAAGCGAGGACTGTCTGAGCGAATCGGAATACCCGGCAGTCCGCCCGCATTGGTGACGTTTAGCAGGTGGTGGGGATCTCGGTCAGGTGCAGCTCGGTGGGGGTGGAAAGCGGGCAGCCGTGATCGTCCAGGCTGCGGGCCGCGAATCCGAGCCGCGGCATGAGCTCGGCCGGCGTGCCCGTCTCGGCCACCCGGCCGTCGCGCAGAAGCACGATCTCGTCGGCCAGCGAGATGATGCGCTCCTGGTGCGAGATGATGACGATGGAGCGCCCGTCGCGGGCCTCGTGGATGTCGCGGAACGTCTCGGTGAGGCGGTCGAAGCTCCACAGGTCGATGCCGGCCTCGGGCTCGTCGTAGATGGCCAGCTTCGGGTCGCGGGCCAGAATGGTGGCGATCTCGATGCGCTTCACCTCGCCGCCTGAAAGCGACTTGTCCACCTCGCGGGTGAGGTAGCTCGCCGAGCACAGGCCCACCTTCGAGAGATACTCGTTGCAGGCGAGCATGGGCAGCTTCTTGCCGGCGGCGATATCGAGCAGCTTCTTCACCTTCATGCCGCGGAAGCGGGCCGGCTGCTGGAAGCCGTAGCCGATGCCGAGGCGGGCGCGCTCGGTGATGGATTTGTCCGTGATGTCCTCGCCGTTGAAGAGGATCTGGCCGCTCGTGGGCTCCTCGATGCCCATGATGAGCTTGGCGAGCGTGGACTTGCCGCCGCCGTTGGGTCCGGTGATGACCGTGAAGCGGTCGTCGGGAATGGTCAGGGAGAGATCGCCGATGATGCGCTTGGTGCCCCCGTCGTCGGCCGGCACCTCGAACACCAGGTTCTTAAGTTCGAGCATGGGATACTCCGTATCTGTCTCGTCTCGTCTAGATAGTTCGGGGCTGATTATAGCGAAAATTCCCCCGTCGCGGAGAAATCATAACGACACCATATTGGTTGGAAACGGCGACGCGCGGACGGGTAGAATACTCACGAACACTCCGTTGCTCCGCGCCGGGCCGCCAGGGCCGGTCGCGGGGCCCTTCGCAGGAACCCTTCGAAAGGAAGACAGACCATGACCGATTTGGAACAGGTGGCCGCCTCCCACGGCTTTACCGCCGTGAAAAGCGAGCCGATAAGTGAGGTGGAGGGTACGGTGCACCTCATGCATCACGCCGCCTCCGGCGCCCGCCTCATGTTCATCGAGAACGACGACGCCAACAAGGCCTTCTCCATCACCTTCAAGACCCCGGCCGACGACGACACCGGCGTGTTCCACATTTTGGAGCACTCGGTGCTGTGCGGATCGGAGAAGTTCCCGGTGAAGGAGCCCTTCGTCAATTTGCTGAAGACCTCCATGCAGACGTTCTTAAACGCCATGACCTTCCCGGACAAGACCATGTACCCCGTGGCGTCCACCAACGAGCAGGATCTCGTCAACCTCATGGACGTCTACCTGGACGCGGTCTTCCACCCCGATATCTACCGGCGCCCCGTCATCTTCCAGCAGGAGGGCTGGCACCGCGAGCTGGAAGGGGAGGGAGAAGGCGAGCGCCTTGTGGTGAACGGCGTAGTGTACAACGAGATGAAAGGCGCGCTCTCCGAGCCCGATTCCGTGCTCTACGACGGGCTGTCGGCGGCGCTGTTCCCGGACACGACCTACCGTTTCGAGTCTGGCGGCACGCCGGCGGCAATCCCAACGCTCACCTACGAGGGCTTTCTCGAGAACCATCGGCGCCACTACCGTCCCGACAACGCCTACATCATCCTATACGGCAACCTGGATGCCGACCGCTTCCTCGGCTTTCTAGACGAGCGCTATTTGGCGCCGCTGGCCGCGAAAGAGCGCGGGCCGCTGGACATCAATCCGCTCGGGCTGCAGGCTCCCGTGGCTCCCGAGCCAGTTGTCGTGCCCATGGCCACCGCACCGGAGAACGCCTGCGCTGCCGTGGGATTCGTCATCGGGCGTGCCGCCGAGCGCGAGCGCATTGTGGCCGCCGACATCCTGATGGACGCCATCATGGGGGCCAACGAGTCGCCCCTGAAGCGGGCGCTGCTCGACGCGGGCATCGCCGACGACGCCATCGGGTATGTGGCCGACTCCGTGGCCCAGCCCTTCGCCGTGGTGTCCCTGCGCGGCGCCCGGCCCGGCGCCGCCGATGCGCTGCGCGCCATCGTGGAAGCCGAGGCCCGGCGCCTCGCCGAGGGCGGGCTCGACCGCGAGCTGGTGCGGGCGGCCCTCTCCCACGCCGAGTTCGTCATGCGCGAGCGCAACTTCGGCTACCCCGACGGCGTGGTGCTGGCCATGTCCGCCATGGCCGGATGGCTGTACTCCGACGACGACCCGGCGGCCTACCTGCGCTTCGAGGACGTCTTCGCCAGCCTGCGCGAGAAGGTGGAGGAGGGGTACTTCGAGGCGCTTTTGCGCGAGCTGTTCCTGGATAACGACCACCGCGCCTGCGCCGAGGTGGTGCCCACGGAAAGCGACGAGGCCGCCGAAGAGGCCGAGGCAGCCGGCGAGCGCGAGGCGGCCGCGGCGCTCACCGAGGACGAGGCCGCGTCTATCCGCGAGGCCGTGCGCGCGCTGCGCGAGGCCCAGGAGGCGCCGGACGCGCCGGAGGCCCTCGCGAAACTTCCGCAGCTTTCGCGGGCCGATATCGGCGAGGCGCCCGCCGAGGCGATGTGGGAGGTGGGGGAGTGCGGGCCCTGGCGCCTTATCCGCCATTATCTGCCCTGCCGCGGCATCGCCTACGCCTATCGCTACTTCGCCATGGACGGCCTCGCCTTCGACGAGCTGCCCTACGCCACGGTGCTGGCCTGCGTGCTCGGCAAGTTGGATACGTCCCGCCACACGGCAGCCGAACTGGACACCCTCGTTCAGGCCCATCTGGGCAACCTCGGGTTCGCCGTGGAAGTGCACGAGGACGCCGAGAACCGCGAGCGGCTGCGCCCGATGTTCGTCATGGGCTCCTCCGCCCTTGACGAGGAGGTGCCCTGGGCGGCACACCTGGCCGAGGAAGTGCTGCGCGAGACCGATTTCTCCGACACCGAGCGCATCCGCGACATCTTGGGCCAGCGGCGCATCGCCATGGAGCAGGCCTTCGCCTCGGCCGGCCACAGCGCCGCCATGGCGCGGGTCGCCTCCTACTACCTGCCGGCCGGGGTGGTGCGCGAGGCGCTCTCCGGCGTCGGTTTCTACCGCTTCTTGAAGGAGCTGCTCGCGAGCTTCGACGAGCGGGCCTGCGAGCTTTCCGCGAAGCTGGCCGAGCTGTCCCGCCGCCTGTTCACCGACGGCGGCTGCACGCTCTCCTTCGGGGGCGACGAGGCGGCGCTCGCTGCCTTCCGGGAGGCGTCTTCGCCTTTCGGCGGCATGGCGGGCGCCCCGGTGCTCACGGTGCCGGCGCCCGAGGATGGGCACGAGGCCTTCGTCGTGGCGAGCGACGTCACCTACACCGCCTGCGGCTGGGACCGCCGCCTGCTCGGCGAGCCCTACGGCGGCGCGTGGCTTTTGGCCTCGCGCATCCTGTCCTACGATTTTCTGTGGACGGAGGTGCGCGTGAAGGGCGGCGCCTACGGGGCCGGCTTCCAGACGACGCGCTCGGGCTCGAGCCGCTTCTACTCCTACCGCGACCCGCGCATCGACGAGACCGTCGAGCGCTTCCGCACCTCCGGCGACTGGCTCGCCGGCGTCTTTAACCCCACGGAATCGGAGATGGACGGCTACGTGGTCTCCACGGTGGCCTCCCTGGACGCGCCGGCCAAGGCCCGCGAGCTTTTGCGTCGCCAGGACGGCCTATACTTCTCCGGCGCCACCTTGGAAGACCGGGCCCGGGTGCGCGAGGAGGTGTGCGCAGCCGGCATCGATGACGTGCGCGCGCTGGCCTCCTCGGTGGACGCCATCGCCGGGGCCGGACCGGTGTGCTGCTTCGGCAACGGTGAGGTCATCCGTGCCAGCGGCGAGGGATTCAACGTCGTCGACCTTCTGGCCTAAAGGGTGCTGAGGGGCGGCCGCCGCGACGGCTCTGCGGGCGTCGGCCCGGCGGCTCTCGCGCGGCGCCCTCGCGTGGTGCCCGGATGCAGAACTGGTGCAGCGGATGCGCGCCGCGCGGCCCATCGGCTATAATAGGGCAACCCCAAACAGAAAGGATGCAAGCTCCCATGGCGAATTCCAAGGAGTTCTCGCATATCACGGTCACGGCCGACGATGACGACGATGTGGTCATCCAGGCCGGCGTCGTAGAAGAGCCGGCCGCCGAGGAGCCGGTCGAGGAAGCGCCCCTTGAGGAGCCGGTCGACGAGCCGGCCGCCGAAGAGGCCGACGACGCGGTAGCGGAGGCTGTGGAAGAGGCCGCCGTGGAAAAGGAGGGTGCGGGAGAGACCGCCGATGCCGCCTCCTACCATGAGACGACCCTCGATGACTTGGAAGCGACCAAGATGTCCACGACCCAGAAGGTCATCATCGTCGTGGCCGTGCTGGGCATTGTCGCCTTTGCGGCCTGGTACCTTTTGGCCCACTAGCCCCGTGGGCCTTCGAGAAGCGAGAGGAACAGCGAGCACATGGTGAGAAGAAGCAAGCGCAACCGCGACGCCGGCATTAGCGCCGACGACGGCAATGCCATGGGCCTCACCGAGGCCTTCCACCCCGTGTCGGCGGATGGCTTCACCACGGCCATGCCCCCCGTGGACGAGGGCGACGGCTCCATCATCGGGGAGGATGTCGTCGTCGACGAGGAGGGCGTCTTCGAAGAGGTGGACTTGGGCGATGGGGAAGTACTCGACGACGAGGGCTTGCCCGCCGGCGAGTCGTTTCCCGATGAAGCGGTCTTCGAGGACTTCTACGCCGGTCGTCCGCTGGACGCCGACGGCGCCGATGCCGCGGACGCCTCGCCCGTGCCCGACGCTGTGTCCCTCGGCGTGGTGACGGCCGACGTGGCGCCAACCAAGCCTGCGAGCAAGGCCGCCCATGGCGCGAAGAAGGGCGACGGCGCCTCGCGCGGGCGCCATGCCAAGCACGCGAGTGAGATGAACGAGAAGGCCCGAAAGAAGGCGGAGCTGCCCGAGTACATGCGCAAGTCGCGCCGTATGCGCCGCATTCTTATCGTGGTCATCATCCTGCTCGTGCTCATTCTGGCCGCCATGGTCTACTTCGGCGTTCAGCTGTACAAGGAGGCCTCTTCCAGCGCGGTGCAGCAGGCGCTCTCCTCGGAGCAGGAGGTCGCCGCCATCGCCTCCGAGGACGCGACGGACTCCGCCGATGCCGCCAAGGTGACGACGGTGCCCGACCTGGTGAGCTTGCTGGGCCACACCCAGCAGGAGGCCATCGACATCCTGCAGCACGGCGCCACGGCCGCCGAGCCCCGGGCGGTGAACGAGGAGGGCAACCCCATCAAGAGCGAGGTGCGCGTCGCGCTCACCGCTGAGCCGGCCGACAGCCGTACGGGTACGCCCACGGTGTATTTGGGACTCGACGCCGACGGCAAGATCATTCAGGCGGGCTATTCCACGTCCACCAGCTCGCTCGGCTACGGCTCCCTCAGCTTCGCCGATGCCGTGCGCACCGAGCACATCATCGAGAAGACCCTGGCCGAAGCCGGCGTGTCGGTGCCCGAGGGCGCCGTGGAGCTGCCCGAGGACGCGGAGTCCTACACCTCCTTCGACACCGACGGCACGACCCGCACCAAGGAGTACTGCTCCTTCAACGGCGAGGTGGACATCGACGGTGCGCCCCATGCCTGGTCGGCGGTGCTCTCCTACGACTACTCCATGGCCAACGCCTCGGACAACTTGGCCGACACCGTCCGCACCATCTTCATATATGTAAACTCCTAGAATTTCCCTTGCGCGGGAGCGACGGCAACGCTATACTGGGCAAGCTGTCAATCAAGCGAGGGCGAAAGCTCTCCACCTGGTTCGGCGCCTTTCAAGGCTGCTGATGGGTACCCGCAGATAGAAACTTTGCGTGTAAGCCCGCCGTGCGCCTTGTTGGCCCGGCGGGTTTTTATGTGTGAGAACACGAAAGGGAGGTGAGCGCGATAGCTGCTCAAGAGCCCCGGCTCAACGACGAGATCATCACGCGCGAGTGCCGTCTCATCGATTTCGACGGGAACCAGATGGGCGTGTATCCCACGCACCAGGCCCAACAGATCGCCGACGACATGAATCTCGATCTGGTGGAGATCGCTCCGAACGCCACGCCGCCCGTATGCCGCATCATGGACTATGGGAAGTTCAAGTACGACCAGGCCATCAAGGCCAAGCAGGCTCGTAAGAACCAGAACAAGATCGAGGTTAAGGAAATGAAGTTCCGGCCGAAGATCGACGTGGGCGACTACACCACCAAGAAGAAGCACGTGCTGCGCTTTTTGGAGGCCGGCAACAAGGTGAAGATCACCATCATGTTCCGCGGCCGCGAGATGGCCCACCCCGAGCAGGGCCTCTCCATTCTCGAACGATTGGCCGACGACCTGAAGGACGTTGCCGTCATCGAGAACCAGCCGAAGATGGAGGGGCGCAACATGCACATGCTCATCGCGCCTCTGCCCGCGACCGCGAAAAAGAAAAAGGATTCCAAGAACGACGAAGGAAAGGACAACTAATGCCCAAGATGAAGACCCATCGCGGTATGGCCAAGCGCGTCCGCAAGACCGGTACCGGCAAACTCATGCGCGCCAAGGCGTTCAAGAGCCATATCCTCACCAAGAAGAGCCCCAAGCGCAAGCGCAACTTCCGCCACGAGACCGAGGTCGCCAAGGCGGATACCAAGGTCGTCGAGCGCCAGCTCGGCCTTCGCTAGTCCCATTCGTCTTCAAGGAGTGATTAAGATATGCCTCGTGTAAAGCGTTCCGTCCATGCCCGCAAGAAGCGTCGTACCGTCCTCAATCGTGCGAAGGGCTACTACGGTGCGAAGTCTCGTTCCTACCGCGCCGCGAAGGAGCAGGTGCAGCATTCGCTTCAGTACATGTACCGCGACCGCCGCAACAAGAAGCGCGAGATCCGTCGCCTGTGGATCACCCGCATCAACGCCGCGGCCCGCATCAACGGCCTGTCCTACTCGGTGTTCATGAACGGCCTGAAGAAGGCCGGCGTCGTGCTCGACCGCAAGGTGCTCGCCGACATGGCCGTGAACGACCCGACGGCCTTCGCCGCCCTGGTGGAAGTTGCGAAAAAAGCTGTGGCTTAATTTGCTTCGTTCGAAAGAGCGCACAAAGAAAGGACCCTTCGGGGTCCTTTTTCGTTGAGGGAGTGCGAGCGAGGGCTAAGCGCTTTGGGCGACGAGCTTAAGCTCGATGCGGGCGAAGGCGTCGTCCAGCTCGCCGAGAGGCTCCTCTTTGATGCTCTTTTCCGATAGGCCCTCCTCACCCATGAGCGTGCGGTAAAGGTACAGATCCGCCGCCTCGCGGGGGGACGCGGCGTTGGAGATGACGGCCTCGATGCCCGCTTCGTCCAAGGCCGCGAGGCCCTCGGGGGTGAATTGACGGGCTATGAGGGCATCGACGCCCATTTGCTGCAGGATGGAGGCCCGCTCGCGCGGAGTGAGCCCCATGTTCGGCACGTTGCTGCAGCCTGTGACGACGCCGCTTTGCGTGGTGTAACAGGCAAAGCTCGAGCAGGTGGCCGCAGCCGCGGCTATATCGAGTCCGTCGCAAGCGACAGCGATCTTCATGCAATATTCCCTTCCCCAGAAATACTGAGGTTACAATACCCGAACAATCCTCCGCTGAATGTGGAGTACGGCAAACGGAGGGTATCTTCCCGGCGAGCAGCCCGAACGTTGGACGGCTTGCCCGCTCGCGGGCGCAACGGGCCGCTGTGGTTCGGCTGCCACCGCCATGTTCCGGCAATGGTCGGCTTGTGCACGACTCCGTAGGGGCCGACTTCGGTCGGCCCTCTCGGCGATGGCGATCCTTGCGACAGGGAGCGACCAAGGTCGCCCCCTACGGAAAACTTATGACGTAGATGCTCTTAGCCGCGGCGCTTGCCGCCGCTGCGCTTGGCGGCGACGGCAGCGCGATGGGCGCGACCGGGGCGGAAGTCGCTCGACGTACGCGGCGCGCCGCTTGCCGCCGCGGAACCCGTCTTCGCGCGGTTGCCGCCCTTGGGCGCTTTGGATTTCGGAGCCGCCTTAGATCCCGTCCCGCTCTTCCTCGAGCTGTGCGCGGCGCCGGCGCTCTTGCCGCCCTGCTTCTTGCGCGTGCCGCGCTGGCGCGACTCGGCGGCAGCCTGCTCGGCACGCTCCTTCTCCTTGGCGCGGCGCTTCTCCTTCTTGGCGAGCTCGCGGGCGGCCGCTGCCAGCTCGGGGTCGCGTCGGGCATTGGCCCGCGTGGCGCGCTCGGCTGCGGCCTCGGCGGCCTCTTCCAAGTTGAAGCCCGCGATCTCGATCTCGGGGATGTCGCGCTTGATGAGCTTCTCGATGGCCGCCAGCTCGTCTTTGTTCTCGGGGCTGACGAAGGTGATCGCGAAGCCCTCGGCTCCGGCGCGGCCCGTGCGGCCGATGCGGTGCACGTAGTCCTCGGCCTGGGTGGGCACGTCGTAGTTCACCACATAGGACACTTCGTCGACGTCGATGCCGCGGGCCAGCACGTCGGTGGCCACGAGGATGTCGGTCTCGCCGGAGGCGAAGTTGTCCAGGGCGCGCTTGCGCTGGTTCTGGGAGCGGTCGGAATGGATGGCCTCGGCGTGGTAGCCGGCTCGCTTCAGCTTGCGGCAGGCAGCATCGGCCCGATGGCGCGTGCGGGCGAAGACGATGACGCGCTTGTGCCCCCGCTCCTTCAAAAGTGCCGCCAGAAGGTCGGGCTTCAGGGTGTGGGGCACGTGCGCGATGTACTGTTCCACGGTGTCGGCCGTCTCGCCCTTCGCGGCGATCTGCACAATGGCCGGATCGTCCAGCATGGCGTCCACCTGGTCGAGCACGCCCTTGTCGATGGTGGCCGAGAACAGAAGTGTCTGGCGGCTTTTCGGCGTCGCCTCCACGATGCGGCGCACCGAGGGGAGAAATCCCATGTCGAGCATGCGATCGGCCTCGTCCAGCACGAGCACTTGAACCTGGGAGAGGTCGACGGCCTTCTGGTTCATGAGGTCGATGAGGCGCCCCGGCGTGGCGATGAGCACGTCCACGCCGCGCGCGAGGCGGTCGATCTGCGGCTCGATCTTCACGCCGCCCACCACATTGGCGACGCGCAGGCCGCGGGTGCGGGCGATGGTTTGGCAGACTTCCTGAATCTGCATGGCCAGCTCGCGGGTGGGGGTGATGACGAGCATGGCCGGCGCCTTCTTGCGCTCGGCGCGGGCGAGGACGTCCAGGCTCGGCAGCGAGAAGGCGGCCGTTTTTCCCGTGCCGGTCTTGGCGGCGGCGATAATGTCGCGCCCCTGGAGGACGAGCGGGATGGCCTGGGCTTGAACGGGGGTCGGCTCGGTGTAGCCGAGATGATCGACGGCGGCAAGAACGGCGTCGGAAAGGCCGAGTTCGGCAAAGGTGGTCATGAAGCTCTCTTTCGTGGTTCGGATCGTGGCGGTAGCGGTTGGGGCGTCCTAGCGGACGTGGGCCGGCTTCTTGCCCCAGTAGAAGTGCAGGAAGTGCTTGGCCCGCAGCTTCGCGTCTCGCGGCGGTTCGCGCCGGATGAGGGCGAAGGTGGCCCGGGCGATGTCCTCGGCGGCGTTGGGGCGCCGCAGGATGGAGGCGTTCATCAGCATGGCATGGGCGCTCGCAGAGTGGTCGCTGATGTGGCGCAGGGTGTCCAAGAGCTCGCGAGGCGTGGTGGCGGCCATAGCGGCTCCGGCGGCGGTGAGCATGCGCACGTTGGCCTTCTCCTGGCCGTAGGCGCGGCCCAAGAGGATCATGGGCGCATGGGCGCACAAACACTCGGTCACCGTGAGGCCTCCCGGCTTGCAGATGACCACGTCGGCGGCCTCCATGAGCTCGGCCATGGCGTTCACGTAGCCGAGTACCGTGACGTTGGCCAGGCCGTATTCGGCCACCTGGCGCCGCAGCTCGCGCTCGTAGTCCTCGTCGGCCCCGGCGACGATCACCAGCTGCATCGAGGGCATCGCGTGCATGAAGGGGAGCATCTCCCCGATGGCGGCACGGAAGTGCACATAGGGTTGGGGGAGCTTCGCCCCGGCGAGCGCCAGCACCACCTGTTTGTCCTGCGGCAGTCCGAAGGCCTCGCGGGCCTTAGCGCGGTCGTAGGTTCGCGAGAAGGCGGGGCTGGCGGGGATGCCGGTGATGAGGATGCGGTCCTCGGGCACGCGCCGCGGGCGCAGCGTCTCGGCCATGGACTCGTTGGCGACGCAGAACAGGTCGGTGTGCAGATGGGGCCACAGCCCCTCGGCCTCGTAGTCGGTGGGCACGCAGACGATGGGGAAGCTCTGGCCCGTGATCATGCGAGCGCTCACGGCCACGTTGGCGGCGGTGATGTGGGTGGCGACGATGGCCGCCGGCCGCAGGCGGCGCACGTACTCGGTGAACTTCGGGTACATGAGGCGCGCCCAAATGGTGCCGCCGCCCCACAGAAGACGCCCAGTGAGGGTGTAGCGCCAGGTGAGGTCGTAGAAGGGACGCGTCCAGCCGGTGAACATGGAGGCGGTCTTGTCGCCGTCGAACACGATGCGCCCGAAATCGAGGATGTCGAGGACGCGCACTTCCGAGCGCGCTTCCAGCGAGTTGTCGTCCCCGGCCGCGCGGGCGGCCTCGCCGGCTTCCTCCAGCGCCTCGGCGATGGCGTTGGCTGCCGAGCGGTGGCCCGAGCCCACCGAGGCGTGCACTACGAGGATGAGCGGCCGGGCGACGGCCTCCTCGGCCGTGCGGGCCGGTTCGGCCAGGGCGCGCGCAATGGCCTCGGCGGCCGTGGCGCCTTGGGCGCCCGTGGCGAGGGGGGAGGGCGAGGGCTCGGCAGGGACGGCGAGCGTCTGGGCGGGGGCGGGAGCGATCTGAGCCGAGGGCTCCGTCGATTTCGATGCAGGTGTGTTCATGGAAGCTATCATAGCCTATTTTCCCCGCATCGGCCCCGCGTCGGCGGCAAGCCCGCCAAGATGCCAGAAAATCCGCTTATGGGTCGCAGGGGCTTTTCGCCGATTCGGTCAAAGTTTTTCTCGGGGGATTTTCCGCGCCCCCGCGTTCATTTAAGATAATGGACGCGGTCAACAATGGACAGGAGGTTTGTCTTCCCATGACCGATATAGCGACAGTTTCCAACGCCGAGGCCACGGCTGCCGCGGTGGATGCGGCCCGGCGCGGCGAGGGGGTGGCCGTGCTCGTCCCGTGCTACAACGAGGCGCCCACCATCGCCAAGGTGGTCTCCGACTTCCGCGCGGCGCTGCCCGAGGCGACGATCTACGTCTACGACAACAACTCCACCGACGGCACCGCGGACATCGCGGCGGCGGCCGGGGCGGTGGTGCGCCGGGAGTCCCGCCAGGGCAAGGGCAACGTGGTGCGCTCCATGTTCCGCGACATCGACGCTGAGTACTACCTCATGGTCGACGGCGACGACACCTACCCGGCCGAGGCGGCCGGCGACCTCATCGCGCCTCTGGCGGCCGACGAGGCGGACATGACCGTGGGCGACCGCATCTCCAACGGCGCCTACGGCAAGGAGAACGAGCGGCCCTTCCACAACTTCGGCAACAACCTGGTGCGTCGGCTCATCAAGGTGATCTACGGCTACGCCTTCGAGGACGTCATGACGGGATACCGCGCCTTCACCCGCGCCTTCGTGAAGACCATGCCCGTCATGAGCGGGGGCTTCCAGATCGAGACCGAGATCTCCATCTGGGCCGTGGACCGCCGCTGGCGGGTGGCCGACGTGCCCATCGACTACCGCGACCGGCCCGAGGGCTCGGAGAGCAAGCTGTCCACCTTCTCCGACGGCATGCTCGTGCTCGCGGCCATCGCGAGCCTGTTCCGCGACTACCGCCCCATGGCCTTCTTCGGATGGCTCGGCCTGGCGCTCGCCGTGGTGGGGCTGTGCTTCGGGCTGCCGGTGGTGGCGGAGTACCTCGGCACCGGCTACGTGGCGAAGCTCCCCTCCGCGGTGCTCGCCGTGGCGCTCATGATCGTGGCGGCGCTCTCCTGGACGGCCGGGCTCATCCTGGACACCGTGGCGAAGTCCCACCGGCGCCAGTGGGAGATGAGCGTGTACCGGGTGATGGAGGCGGATGCCGAGCGCTAGGGCCGTCGCCGAGAAAAAGCGAACGACGTCCTTGCAAAGTGCGGTGCACTCTGCCATACTATGCAAGCTGTTTTAAGCGGTCCCCATAGTCTAACGGTTAGGACGCGGCCCTTTCAAGGCTGAAATACGGGTTCGATTCCCGTTGGGGGCACCACTTGAGAATCGCTGAACCCCGCTTGCGAGCGGGGTTTCTTTATGAAAGGCCTTAGGGAGAATACGATGGGAAAGCTCGTCCAGCAGTTCATGAAGTTCGGCGTGGTGGGCGTTATCGCCTTCGTCATCGACTATGGCCTCATGGTGGCGCTCACAGAGCTGGCCGGCGTGAACTACCTCATCAGCGCCACCATCTCCTTCACGGTGTCGGTCGTCTTCAACTACCTGGCCTCCATGCGCTACGTGTTCACGCACAAGCAAGGGCTTTCGCGCCGGCGCGAGTTCGTCATCTTCGTGGTGCTCTCCGTCATCGGCCTGGGGGTGAACGATCTGCTCATGTGGCTCGGCTCGTCGGTTCTGGGCGTGAGCTACCTCATCGTGAAGATCGTCGCCACGGCCATCGTCATGGTGTACAACTTCGTGACGCGCAAGATCTTCCTCGACGGCGACACCGGCGCCGTCCTCGAGTAGCGAGCGGGCGACCCCTCCGTTTCGAAAACGAGTTGCGAACAGCGCGACTTGGTAGGTGAGGGACACGGTACTCGGTGCTAGAATGAGGGAAATCGCAGGTCGGCGTTGCGTCGGCTGCTTGGTTAGGAGGCAAGTCGTGGTTCCTTCCATAGAAGAGGGGCGCATCGTCCTCATCGCAAATCCCGTGTCGAAGAGCGGGCGAGGGGCCGTGGCCGCCTCCGAGGCGGCGCGGCTTCTGCGCGAGCGCGTGGGCGACGGGCGTTTCGAAATGCTTACCACGGCCTGGGCCGGCCACGGGGAGTCGCTGGCTCGCGAGCTGGGCCCCGACGTGGGTTGCGTCATCGCGCTCGGCGGCGACGGCCTGGTGAACGAGGTGGTGAACGGCCTTATGGCCCGCGCCCCCCAGGATCGCCCGGTCCTGGCCGTCATCCCCGTGGGCTCCGGCAACGATTACGCCGAGACGTTGGGCATGGCCTACTCCGTCCCCACGGCGGTCACCGAAATTCTGCGCTTTCAAACGGTGCGGGCCGACGTGGGGCGCGTCAACGGCCGCTACTTCGCCGAGACGCTCTCCTTCGGTTTGGACGCCGCTATCGCGCTTGACACCATGGACCGTCGCCAGAAGTCCGGCCGCGCCGGCACCATGCTCTATTTGGAAAGTGCCGTCGATCAGCTGTTCCACCACTTGCAGGTGTTTTCCTTCAAGATGGATGTCCTGGGGGCGGAGCCGGGATGCGCCCCTCATCCGGAATGGGACGATGCCTATCTGGTAGCCGTGCAGGTGGGGCCCACCTACGGTGGCCACTTCCGCATCACACCCAAGGCGCGCCTCGACGACGGGCTGCTCGACATCTGCTGGGCCACGCCGGAGCTTTCGCCCATGCGGGCGCTGGCGCTCCTTCTGCGCGCCCGGGGCGGCAAGCACGCGGGAAGCGACCACATCCATTTCCGGCGGGCGTCCTCCCTCGTGCTCGACTTCGAGGAGGAGCCGCCGGCCCAGATTGACGGGGAGCCCCTCTTCGGCACGCACTTCCTCATCGACTGCGTCCCCGACGCCCTCACCGTCGTTGTGGGCCAGCGGTAGGGCAATGAAAAAGCCCCGCGGGGGCGGGGCTTGCGCGTTGAAGGTGGTGCCCTCGACAGGATTCGAACCTGCGGCACCTTGCTCCGGAGGCAAGTGCTCTATCCCCTGAGCTACGAGGGCACGAATTCAGGGTCCCGCCAGGCGGGTGCTGCGCTATTATAGGGCAATTGCGCCGCCGCGGACGGCAAATCCGCAAAATACCCCTCAGATGGAACGAGAACGGAACAGGAGCCCCCAGTGATCGATACGTCCACCAGGAACGATAACGCCGCGTCCGACCGCTCCGTCGACACGGCGAAGGCTCAGGACGCGGCGGCCCCTGAGGTCGCGACGGCTCCCGCTTCGGCCCCGTGCGCCTCGGGCGCGCCCGGCGAGGTGGTGCCCATCGAGCGCATGAGCTTCGGGTCGGCGGCCGTGGGGCACCTGTCTGACGGCAAGACTGTGTTCGTGGAAGGGGCCGTGCCGGGCGATGTCGTCCGCGTGGAGCTGACCGAGGAGAAGCCCCGCTTCGCCCGCGGGCGTGCGGCCGAGATCCTTGAGGCCTCGCCCGACCGCGTGGCGCCCCCGTGCGCGGCGGGCTGCGGGGGATGTCCCTGGGCGCCCCTCGCCTACGAGGCTCAGCTTGTCGCCAAACGGGCGAACGTGGTGGACGCTCTAGTGCGCACGGCCCATATGGACGCGGCCCGCGCCGAGGCCCTTGTCGGTTCCTGCGTGCCCTCGAAACGCCAGTGGGGCTACCGCAACAAGCTGGAGCTGTCCTGCGGCGCCGACGGTGCCGGCCGCCTCATCTTGGGCATGCGTCCCGAAGGGAGCGCCGACGTCGTCTCGCTGGACGCGTGCCCCTTGGCCCACCGGAACATCGAAGGTGCCCCCAAGGCGCTTAGGGGCGCGCTGCGCTACCTCTCCGGCGGCAGCGACCTGGGCCTGTTCCGCGTGGGGGTGCGCGGCAGCCTGCGCACCCGTGATGTGGAGATCGCCCTGTGGACGACCCCGGGCCCCTTCCCGCGGGCCGCGGCGGCCAAAACCCTCGCCAGCGCGCTGAAGAACACCTCCGTCGTCCGCGTCGTGGCCGATCCCGGGCGCGCGCGCAAGGTGAAGAAGGTGGAGGCCATCTCCGGCAAGGGCTGCTGGGAGGAGGAGGTGGCCGGCAGCCGCCTGCTTCTGAGCGCCCCCTCCTTCGCCCAGGTGAACACGGCCCAGGCCGAGAAGCTCGTCGAGCTGGTGCTCGCGGGTTTGGAGGTGGAGGCCGGCGACTACGTGGCCGACCTCTACGCCGGCGCCGGCACCTTCACGCTGCCGCTCGCCCGGGCCGGGGCCGAGGTGGTGGCCGTGGAGTCGGCCGGTAGCTCCGTGCGCGACTTGCGCCGCAACGCCGAGCGAGCCAGCGTCGACATCGACATCGTCGGTGGGGACGCCGCCCGGGAGCTTCCCGAGCTGGGGGAGTTGGACGCGCTCGTGGTGGATCCGCCGCGCGCCGGACTCGCCGACGGGGTCGTGGCCTCCATCGCCGCCGCCTCGCCGCGGCGCGTGGCCTACGTCAGCTGCGACGCGTCCACCTGGGCCCGCGACGCGGCCCGTTTCGAGCGGGAGGGCTACCGTCTTATCCGCGTCACCCCCGTCGACCTCTTTCCGCAGACCTACCATGTGGAAGTGGTTAGCATTTTCGAGCGGTCCGGCTCCTAACCTGCTAGAATCATTCCCCGTATGCAATGAGACGCATTCGCGCCCGCAGCGCCCCCAAGCGCCGGCCGTCCGCGTCGCCGAGAACAAAGGAGGAGCCCCATGGCTCTCTACACCCCGGAATATCAGCCCACCGGCGAGGAGATCGCCGTCATCAACACCTCCAAGGGCCCCATCCGCGTGCAGTTGGCGGGCAACGACGCCCCCATCCACGTCGGCAACTTCGTGGAGCTGGCCCAGAAGGGCTTCTACGACGGCCTGAAGTTCCACCGCTACGTGCCCGGCTTCGTCATCCAGGGCGGCTGCCCCAACACCCGCGAGGCGACCCCCGAGCAGGTGGCCGCCGGCCGCGCTCCGGGCATGGCCCCCTTCGGCACCGGCAACCCGGGCTACTCCATCAAGGAGGAGTTCACCACCAACCCGAACAACTCCCATGAGGACGGCGCGCTCGCCATGGCCCGCTCCATGGATCCCAACTCCGCCGGCTCGCAGTTCTACCTGTGCCTGGGCCCTCAGCACAACCTGGACTCCGGCTATACCGTGTTCGGCCAGACCATCGAGGGTAAGGACGTCATCGGACAGCTGCGCGCCGGCGATGTCATCGAGTCCGTCGTCATCGAGAACGCCGCCGAGTAAGTACCGCCCCGCGAGAGGGGTCGGCGCCCGCCGTCCGAGCCGTCTCACCCCACTGCCGCGCCGTCTTAGCGGCGCCCCGAATGTCGAGTGAAGGAAGTCTATGAACAACGAGTTATTCGATCGAGCAAATGAGCGCTACCGCCTGCGTGACTACCGCGGCGCGCTGATGGCTTTCACGGAATGCTTGCAGGACACGAACTTCCCGCTCACTCCCGGGGAAATGGGCCTTCTCTACCACCAGATCGGCAACTGTCTGGTGAAGCTGAAGAACCCGCGCGAGGCCATTCAGGCCTACAGCCAGGCCACGGCCGATACGGCCTATCGGGCGCTGGCGACGGTGGAGTGCAACCTCGGCATGGCCTACGCGTCGCTGCGCGACTACACGAACGCCATCAACTGCTTCGAGAAGTCGGTGGCCGACACGACCAACCCCACTCCCTACAAGTCCTACATGGGCATGGGCAACGCGCTCATGAAGCTCGGCAAGTCCGCCGAGGCCGGCGTGGCCTTCCGCGAGGCCGCTCTGGACGAGTCGAACCCCGACCCCACCAAGGCGCTTTTGAACCTGGGCGTGTGCTTCATGGCCCTGAACCGCCCGGCCGACGCCGTGGCTTCCTACGAGAGCGCGCTGCAGTTCGACATGCAGCCGGCCACGCGCAACAAGTTGCAGGCGAGCCTGGGGCAGGCCTACGTGGCCTGCGGCCAGATGGAGAAGGCGGTGCATGCCTTCGAGGAGGCCATCGCCGACAAGACGTACTACCTGTCCGATTCGGCCAGCGTCGACTACCAGCGCGCCGTGGGTGCCGTGGCCCAGGGAACGTCCGAGCAGAACCAGGCCACCCAGGTGCTGCAGCTGGCCGATACGTCGGGGCTCGACGTGGCCGCCGACGGCACGAGCGTCTACGACGAGGGCGCCTACGAGGGCGGCGACGTCTCCGAGGCCTTCTACTACGACGAGGGCACCTACGAGGCCGACCCGGCGAGCTTCCCCGGCTACGTGGGCGCCTACGAGAACGTCGACAACGACCGGTTCTTCACGGCCACCGACGCCGAGCTCGAGCAGTGGTCGCGCGGTCTGGCCAAGCAGGACCGCAAGCGCCGCAACGTCGGCTTGAAGATCCTGCTGTTCTTCGTCATCGTCATCGTGCTGGCCGCTGCGGCCGGCGTGTTCGCCTATACTCAGGGCTACGGCTACCCCACGGTGCAGACCGTGACCCGGGAGCTGTTCAGCGACCCGTCCGCTGCCGCTGACAAGGTGTTCTCCGCCGATGTGGACAAAGACGCCATCCCGGCCATGCTCGATCCGGTGGTGTCCGATTCCAACGTGACTATCGACGGCGTGAGCCGCTCCATGACCGAGTCCACGGTGTACGCCACGGCCAAGACCGAGGAGGGCGGCGAGGTGCAGTACCGCGTCTCCATGGTGCGCGACGGCATCACGTGGAAGGTCAGCAACGTGGAGCTGTACTTCCCAAGCCAGGCCTAAAGCGCATCGGGCCGTTTTCCGATTTCAGCAATCCCGGCCCGCGCCTTGCGGGCCGTCTGCAAGCAAGACCCTCAAACGAAAGGATTTCCATGGCTATCCAGCAGACCTACTCCATGATCAAGCCCGACGGCGTGCGCAACGGGCACATCGGCGAGATCATCAACCGCTTCGAGCGCGCCGGCCTCACCATCGAGCGCATGGAGCTGGGCATGGTCACCCCCGAGCAGGCGAAGGCCAACTACGCCGAGCACGAGGGCAAGCCCTTCTACGACGGGCTGATCGCGTACATCACCTCCGGCCCCGTGGTGAAGATGGTCGTCTCCGGCGAGGGCGCCGTGGCCAAGTGCCGCTCGCTCATGGGCGCCACCAACCCGGCCGAGGCGGCCCCGGGCACCATCCGCGGCGATTTCGGCCTCATCATGGACGAGAACGTGATCCACGGTTCCGACAGCCCGGAGTCCGCCGAGCGCGAGATCAAAATCTTTTTTAATTAATTTTGACAGTCAACCAGTATAGGGATTATCTCGCTTCCTCGAGCTGCGGAAACTCGCGTCGGCCATGAACAAATGGCGGAGCACCCTTTCCACTTTGGGC
>NZ_CDRVLZ010000010.1:0-95217 GCF_977072305.1 Adlercreutzia sp. CNCM I-6207 | reverse complement strand
CCTCCTCTCCGGTGCTTTCTCGACAATCGCATCGTAGCGGGAGGCCCCTTTCCGCGTGTACCGAAAGTGGGTC
Organism: Adlercreutzia sp. CNCM I-6207; assembly: GCF_977072305.1. Classification (NCBI taxonomy): domain Bacteria; kingdom Bacillati; phylum Actinomycetota; class Coriobacteriia; order Eggerthellales; family Eggerthellaceae; genus Adlercreutzia; species Adlercreutzia sp. CNCM I-6207. The sequence goes on along the minus strand of NZ_CDRVLZ010000010.1, from coordinate 95,144 downwards.
TATGTCAATGGTGGTTTAACAGCGGGTCTGCATGAGCCCGAGTCTTGCGTTCAAAAAAAGCACATATTCCAGATCGGCGTTTCCAGAAAAGCACATATTCCAGATTGAAGTGGATGGTTCTCGGCTCGCATTTCAATGTCGAGAGATTTCATAGGACGTTGACCTGGTGTTTTATCGGAATACCCTTCAAGCTATCCCAGCAAAGGTCGAGAGTGACTTGGAAAATGTGCTTTTTTGAAAGGCCGCGTAGCTTCCCCGGAACAGAGCTTCCAGAAAAGCACATTTTCCAAATGTAATACGCTGTCGCTCACCCAGAATGCTGCGTGGCAGGGCTGCTTGGGCAGAAACAAAGAGAAAGGCTCTCCGAAGAGAGCCTTTCTAGCTGGAATGCCGCCGCCGCAGGGAGGGGGAGGCCGCAGCGGAGTAAGCGGTTTCGCGCGCGGGCGCTTAGGCCTCGGCGAGTTCGTGGCCGAGCAGGTAACCGAAGGTAATGCAGCGGCCGTGGGAGTTGCCGGCGACGTTGATGGGGTAGTCCACCGCGGTGATGTCGCCCATGATGTTGCCGAGCACGTAGAGGCCCTCGATGACCTCGCCGTTCTCATCCAGGCACTGGAAGTCATTGTTGCACTTCAGGCCACCGCAGACGGCGAGCAGCGCCGGACCGACCTTCAGGGCGTAGAAGGGGCCCTGCTTCACGGGCGTGAGGAATACGGGCTTCTTGTAGTAGTCGGTGTCCTCGCCCGCCTCGCACATGCCGTTGTAGCGGTCCACCGTGGCCGTGAGCGTCGCGGCGTCGCAGCCGATCTTGCCGGCGAGCTCCTCGATGGTGTCGGCCTCATAGGCCATGCCCTGCTCGATGTACAGCGGAATCTGGGTCTTGAAGTACTCGGGGGCCAGCTCAAGATCGCTGCCGTAGGGACGGAAGGAGTCCCAGAACATGCCGCCGCCGTAGGGCAGGCCGTTCACGAGGTCCGTCGGCCAGTTGGCGTCGAAGACCGACCAGGCCTCGCCGTTGGGCTGCTTGTTGATGGCCAGGGACTTGCCCTGTACCCAGGTGTCCTCGCACATGAAGCGCTCGCCGTTGTCGTTCACGAATAGGAAGGGCCCGTGGAACCAGCAGAAGGCCTGGGGATGCATCATCGTGGGGAAGGGGAGATCCTGCAGCTGCGCGCCGACCCACATGCCCATCTTGTGGCCGTCGCCGGTGTTCACGCCGGCCGGGGTGTACTGGCTGCGGGGCTGGCCGTACTCGGCGCAGATGGGGGCGTAGGCTTCGCACATCTCCGGGCTGCCGCCGATGTCGCCGGTAGCGAGCACGACGCCCTTGGCAGCGTTGTATTGCACATAGCCCTCGGCGGTCTCGCAGATGCAGCCGCACACCTTGCCGGAGTCGTCCTTCACGAGCTGCACGGCAGGGGAATCGAACACGAACTCGGCGCCGTCTTTCACGGCGTCCAGGTAGCACAGTTCGGCGCCGGCGAAGCCGGTGGAGGTAAGGCCGGCCTCTTCGGGGATCATGAACATATGGTATCCCGGCTGCTCGGCGTAGACGTCGTCGTGGCTGTAGAACGCGCCCACCATGGCGGAGCCACCCAGGGCCTCGCACTTGTCGATGAGCCAGTTGGAGGCCTCCTCGGAGTTGTTGAAGAACTTCACGATAAGGTCCTCGTTGGTGCGGCTGGCGCACTGGGCGATCCAGTGCTGCTTCGCGTTCACCTTGTCCACGACGATGTTCTGGGCCTCCATGTAGCGCGAGTTGATGGCGCCGAAGCCGCCGCCGCGCCCATTGAAGCTACCCGTTTTCTCGACGACGGTCACCTTGCCGCCCTTCTCGGCCGCAGCGGCCGCGCAGGCGCAGCCGGAAAGCCCGGCGCCGATGACGAGGATGTCGGTGTCCACCGTGGAGGCGATGTCCGTGATGGGCTCGGGCGCGATCTCCCACTCGTAGGTCGCGGTGCCCGTAGCGGGCATGGTGGTGCCGCCGGTGGTAGCGGGCGCGGCGGCATCGCTCTGGGGCGCCGGGGAGCAGCCGGCCAGTCCGGCCACGGCGGCTCCTGCGGCGGCGGTGGCGCCCAGGCCGAAGAAGGCGCGGCGCGACAAACCCTTGGCATTGATGTCGGTCATAGGATCTCCCTTTCTTCTCAGCGCGAAGCCCTCCGCCTCGCGTCTGTCCTTAGGGGAACACCGATCGGAAACGGTTGCGTCTTCCCGTCTCGGCATTGTCCTCCCGCCCTATAGACTGACAAAACGTCAGGTGCCATTCATCTGCCGAAGGGGCTCATTTTCCCCGTTCAGGCAAAAATGAGCCGAAGTGGCCCATAGCCATTTTTGAGTACTTTGGTAGTTTTGGAAGAGAAGGAAACAGCTCGGCCCGCGAGAAGGCCGACTGTGCGCTATGCTGCAGGGCGCGGTTGCGGCCGCGGCTTTCGCGGAAGGTCTTGGGAGGGGCGCTCGATGAGGGAAGCGATGACGGATCGCGTCGCCGATTGGCGGCTTTTGGGGCTCGGCTTCTGGCAAGCGTGGCAGATCGTGGCTATGTGCACGGATATCGTGGCACCCACCTCGGGCAAACTCTTCGACCAAGGGAACGCCCTGTTGATTCTGCTCGTGCTTATGACGGCGGCCTATCTGGCCGTCGTTGTGGCCTCGCGCCGCTATGCCCCCTTCGCGGGACGCGGCTCTTCCTACGTGCTCGCGGCGGCGCTTATGGCGGCCGGTACGCTCGCCATGCCTGTTGCCCTGCATTTTCTGGAGGGAATCGTCGGCATTGGTGTGTTCGTGATGGCTGCAGCGTCGGCCTCCCTCGGCAACGCCCTTCTCCTTATTATGTGGGGCGAGCTATGGAGCGCGTTGGCCACTGGTCGCGTTGGCCGCCATCTCTACGCCTCCTACACGTTTGCGTTCGTGCTGTTTTTCCTGATCTACTTCATGCCCCAACCCGTAGCCGTGATGGCCACGACGTTGCTGCCGATCATCTCGACGGCGGTGCTCTACGCCTGTCGCCACGAGCCGCGTCGCGAGCCGTCGGTGGTGCCTCTTGATGTGCATACCATACCGGTGGCGCGCCTACTCGTCTGCCTCTTCATCATCAGCGTTATCTGGGGTCTTACCCAGGGCATCGTGGGAACCTTCGCCGAGGGCGACGAGTTCCATATGGCGAAATCGCTTCTTTTGGCCGGCGGCGGTATCGGCGCCATCACGCTTTCCATGGCCGTGACCTCGTCCCCCTCCGAGGCCCTCACCTTGTACAAGCCCGTCATCCCCGCCATGGTGGCGGGGATCGTCCTTCTGCTCTTGCAGCCCGCGGTCTATCCCTTCCTGGGGTCGGGGCTCATTATCATGGGCGTCTACTGCCTCGATATGCTTCTCATGCTCGTCTCTACGGACATCGCCTTCAGGGGGCGCATCCCCGTGGCCCTCTCCTTCGGCGTGGCGATTTTGGCGACCCGCGCCGGCACGCTCGTCGGTTCGGTGGTTGCGGACGGATTTCTGTTCGCGCCGTTCTGGACGGCCCAGCTGCGCACCGATATCTGTCTGGTCGCGGTGCTGCTGCTTGCCATCATCGGCATGCTGTTCTTTACCATGGCCGATGTGCAACGGCTCTACGTGACGCCCCGGGCCCAGCGCACCGACGAGTCCCTCGAGCAGAAGTGCGCGGCTGTGGCCGCCATGGGGCATCTCACCAACCGGGAATCAGAGGTGCTCGTGCTGCTTGCCCGGGGACGTTCGGTTCCCTATATCTGCGATGAGCTTTCCATCGCCCAGGGCACGGTGAAGCACCATGTGAGCAATATCTATCGGAAGCTGGGCGTTTACGATCGCCAGGGGCTGCTGGACGCCATCGAGCAGGGCGGCGTGGGAAGATCGGCGCTCGCGTGAACGTCCCACACCCTCTCTCGGGAATGCGTGCGACGCGGGAAGTGGGTGGCTGCAGTTCTAGCTTCGCGCGGCGGCAGGGCGAGTTTGTGCGTTCCGCATACCCTTAGGGCAAAGGTCGGGTATTGTCCCAAAGGGAGTGCTAAAATCCTCCTTACGCTTGAATAGACTCAGGAGGTATCGATGCTCTCGGAGCGCATGCTCACTACCGTCGTCCGCGCCATGACCGACAAGACCCTGACCTTGCATCCCGTGCCCGAGGACGCGCTTCCCGACCCGGTGCCCGGCCGCCCCTACACGCTTTACGTGCACGTTCCCTTCTGCGAGCGGCTGTGCCCCTATTGCTCCTTCAACCGCTTCCCCTATCGCGAGCAGCGGGCCCGCGACTATTTCCAGGCCCTGCGCCAGGAGATGCGGATGCTGGCCGCGCAGGGCTACGACTTCGAGAGCGTGTACGTCGGCGGCGGCACGCCGACGGTGGACATCGACGAGCTGTGCGAGACCATCGATCTGGCCCGCGACCTCTTCCATGTGAAGGAGGTGAATTCGGAGACGAACCCGAACCACCTCATCCCGGAGTACCTTGACAAGCTGCACGGCCGCATCCAGCGCCTCTCCGTGGGCGTGCAGTCCTTCGACGACGGGCTTCTGCGCCAGATGGACCGCTACCAGAAGTACGGAAGCGGGGAGGAGATCTTCGAGCGCATCGGCGAGGCGGCGCCCTATTTCGAGTCGCTCAATGTGGACATGATCTTCAACTTCCCCACGCAGACCGAGGACATCCTCATCTCCGACTGTGAGAAGATCGCGCTGTGCGGCTGCCATCAGACGACGTTCTCGCCTTTGTACCAGTCCCACGCCACCACGCGCAAAATGGAGCAGGTGCTGGGGAGGATGGACTACGACAAGGAACGGCGCTTCTATCATATCTTGGACGAGATCCTCGCGGGGGGTGATGCGCCCTTCTTCGAGCGCCGTACCTTGTGGACCTTCAACCGGCTCGACGAGAACCTTAAGCGCAAGCAACATCTGGAAGTGGACGAGTACGCCGTGTCCTACGAGGAGTGCGTGGGCATCGGGTCCGGCTCCATCACGCATTTGGGTGACAACCTATTCGTGAACACGTTCAATTTGGAAGAATACGGCGAGTTGGTGCGCGCCGGCGTCACGCCACTACTCGGCAAGACCGACCTGCCCCGACGCGACCTCATGCGCTACAAGTTCCTGCTGCAGCTGTACAGCCTGCGCTTCGACAAGCACGAGTTCGAGCGCGATTTCGGCGTGTCCGTGGAGCGGGGGCTGCCCGTGGAGATGGCCTTCATGCGCGCTAACGGCGCGTTTGCCACCGACGACGCCGACGAGCTGACGCTCACGCCGGCGGGCCGCTACCTCACGGTGGTGCTGTACCGTCAGTATCTCGCCGGCCTGAACAATCTGCGCGAGCAGGCCCGCGCCAAGCTCCCCGGCGACGAGCGTGACCTCCTGTTCGGTGACGGCACGGAGAAGTAACAGGTCCATCAGCACAGGCGCATCTGAAGCCCTGAGGCATCACTCGCCGCCGCACAGGGCGATGAGCTCCTTGCGCGAGTGCACGTCGCATTTTACGTAGATGTGCTGGATATGCGCCTTCAGCGTGCCGGAGGCAATGAACAGCTCCCTCTCGATCTGCTGGTTGGTCTTGCCGCTCGCGATGAGACGGCAGATCTCGTCCTCCCGGGGGCTCAAGTGGCACGAGGCGGACACGGCGTCGCAGCGCTCGGCGATAGCCTCGGCCCGCAGGCTGTCGGCTGCCAGAGTCTCCGTCTCCAAAAGCTTGATGCCCCAACGCGAGGCGAGATCCCTCTCGGAGAGCAGCATGAGGGTGCTGGCCAGCACGAGCATAACCACGGCGGCACTGACGAGGATGGACTGGGTGCCCTCATCGAGGCCCGTGCGTCCCAGAAGATCAGTGCACCCGGCGCCCCACAGAGTGAACAGGGTGTTCACGCGCATAATGCCGGTGAGTGCCACGATGGCGATGCCCATGCGTTTCGAGAGGTCGTAGAATAAAAGCGAGATGAGCAGCGACATGAGCGTCATGCCCATGGAGATGAGGTAGCCTGCCGCTGTGGTGCCGAGCACGCCTTCGGCCGGTATGAGCAGAACGCCGCACACCATGAGGAGAAGGGGCGAGCGGAACAGGGCGCTCACCGAGAAGCGATCGGAGAAAAAGTATACGACGACGAAGAACCCGCCCATGACGAGCGCGGTGGAAAGCGAGGAATGGACGCCGGCACCCTCGGGCAACTGGGCGGTTCGCATTCCGTAGGCGAAGGCGTATATGCACAGCACTGCCAAGGGTTTCCAAGGATAGGAGAATTTAGGATAGGGCCGCACCACCCGCTCCCGTTCCGGAAGGGAACGGAAAGCCAGAGCGAGACAGCCGAGCGACAGCAGCGGCAGAAGCACGAGCACGAGGGCAAAGCGCGTGCCGGCAAGTCCCTGGCACAAGTAGGTCATTGGCACGGCGATGAAGCGGGATGCCGCCGTGAACAGGGCGATGCGGATGAGGCTCAAAGGCACGATGGCCTCGTTGAACATGAGGAGTATCGCGCAGAAGCCGAAGGCTCCCAGCAAGGCGCCCGCTGTAGCCAGCGGCACTGCAGCCGAGGGGAACTCGGGTGCGGCGATGAGACAGAGGGAGGCGGCGAGCATGGCCGCAAGTGAGCCGAATCGCGCCCAATGGTGGGAGCTGAGCGGCACGATGCGCCGGGCGAGCAGCGTGGCCGCGATGCCGAGCACGGCCGGCACGGAGTTCGCGCCACGGGGCACCGCGAAGAACGGTCCCTGCTCGATGGGCACCAGATAGTCGGCCCGCTTTCCGAACTGGCCGTCGGAGCCGGTCGCGCACAGCTCGTTGTAGGCCTCGATGGACGCGACGATGGCCTGCTCGTCGATGGGGTCGATGTGCCACTCCTCGGCTTCCATGTAGGCGTTGATGTTGGCCGCCAACTCGGCGAAGGTCTCGCCCTTGACGAACTGATCCTCCGAGGGAATCTTCATGTTGCCCACGCCGAACTTCACCTCGTTGGGATGGGCTGCGGCCCACTGCTCGCCAATCTCGACCCAGTTCGCCGGCATGATGGTGAAGAACTTCGCCGCCATGGGGTTCTGGAAATCGTACTCCTCGAGGTACCCGCGCATGAGGTTGTTCAGGTAGGCGAAGGACAGAACTTCATTCATGAAGCGCTCTCCGTGGATGTCCAGGTTCAGGAAGGGCAGCTCCAGACGGGTCAGCGCACCGCCGCCGTGAACCATCTTCGAGTGGTTCACCGGCGTCATCTGCGCCCCGGCCCAGATGCCGGCCATCATGCCCATGCCGTCGCGGAAGGGGCTCATGGTCTTGAAGCCTCGCAGGTCGGGACAGTAGTAATCGCGCATTTCCTGGTTGCCGGAGCAGTCGCCGGAGGCGAGGATGACGCCTTTGGCGGCCTTGAAGAGCACGTTGCCCTCCTCGGTCTCGCAGATCACGCCGGCCACGCGCTCCCCCTCCTTGTACAGCTGCACGGTCGGGGAGTTGAAGAAGAACTCCACGCCCTCGGCGGCTACCGCATCGCAGACGGCCAGGGCCGCGTCGTTGTGGGCGCCTTCCAAGTGGTTGTAGGTGTTCGCGTGCAAGTAGTAGGTGTAGCCGTTGTACTCGCGCTCGGAATCGTAGGGCTTCGACTCGGCGCCGCCCTCGGCCGCCGTGTCCGCCCACCAGGTAACGGCCTCGTAGGAGTTGCGGGCCCACGCTTCCAGCAGCTTGCGGTTCGAGCGGTAGGCATTTTTCTCCATGAGGAAGGCGACGCAGGCCTGGATGCCGGCCTCGTCGGTCTTGGTGGTGTCCACCGAGGCGCCCATGTTGCCCGTCGTCTGGGCGGTTCCGATGTTCTGAACGCAGGCCACCTTGGCGCCGGCGGCTACGGCGGAATGGGCCGCGGACAGGCCCGACTCGCCGGCACCTACGACAACGACGTCGTACTCGCGGGTGTCTGCGAAGTCGGTAATGGGCTCGGGAGCTTGCAGGAAGGCGGGCAGCCCGGCATCGGCAGAGCCGGTATCCGCGAGCGTGGCCGTCTCCGCGGCGGTTTTCGGGGCGCAGCCCGCAAGGGCGCTCGCTCCCACGACTCCGGCGGCGGCCAGTCCGGTGAACTTGAATAAATCGCGACGGGTGACTTCCATGATGACCCTCCTGAACGACGGGCGGCTTCTTCGAACCGCGCTCCCTTCGCGCTCGGCTGGTGGAACCGTCCTCTTCGGCTCTGTCCGATTGCCGAGCGCTGCTGACGGGTTGCATCATGGCCCGGTTCGCAAAACCGCGCATCGGGCCGATCGACGAAATTGGGTTAAATGCCTAACCCAAGGCATAACCCAGAGCGTGACCTGGGAAGATGGGTCGTCCTGAACGGTGACATAGCGAATCAAATAACTCGCAAGATTTTGGAAATAGTTGGAAGTTTCGAGCAGAGTGATGTTGCGAGATCGGAAGTAGTTGGGAGTTTCGGGTGTGTTTCGAAGCAAATTGCCTGCAATGGGTCGATTTGCTGCTCGAAATTCCCGACTATTTCTCTCGTGATGTCCGAAACCCTTAACTAATTCCTTCGCATTGCTCGAAACTCTGATCTAATTCCTGACTGACTTGCCCGTTAGCTCTAAATACGCGCTCGTAGTAAAAGAGCCGGCATTATGCCGGCTCTCTAAGTTCTGGTCGGGTTGACAGGATTTGAACCTGCGGCCCCTTGACCCCCAGTCAAGTGCGCTACCAAACTGCGCCACAACCCGTTGGTGCTTTTGAGCTCTCACTCAAACAGCTTTGCTATGATAACCCGACCGCAACGCCTTTGCAAGAGGAAATTTTCCGAACGGTTCTTCGCCTCTCTTTTGTTCGACAAAGCCACCGGCGATAATCCCAGCATCCCGAGAGTGTGCATATTAGTGCGTACGGAAAAGCTTCGATGCCAGTTTAGTGACAAGCCCGAATTAAGTATCCGTTCTTAAGGTTATAGGACTCCTGATCCCCGCCGCATTAAGCTTCCGAGGCGGGGAAGCGCCGATACTCTCATAGGAAGACTCGATAACTCGGGTTTTGCTGTCGTGGTAGGCTATGCCCAAACAAGCAGGATCCGGCGACAGAGCCGGGAAAATGCAACGAGGAGGTTCCCATGGAAGTTATCGTCGCACCCGAGCCCATGGATTACGAGATTCGCGGGATGTACCGGTTCGCCACGTTGCGGGAGGACTCGGGTCTTGCCGAGGCCGTGCGCGGGCGCTGGCCCGAGAACCCGCGGCTGCTCATGATCGCCGCAGAGCCGGAGAGCGACACGTACACCGAGAACCTCGCCATGGATCTGGCCACGGCGCTGGTGAAGGCTGATCTTTCGGTGGGGGAGCTGCGCGTGCTCCAGCGCGAGACGGCCGACGTCGCGGCCCAGCTCGTCGCCGGTGCCGATGTCATCGTGCTGGCTGACGGCGAGGGGAAGGACGCCGATGCGCAGCGTGAGGCCTTCTTTGGCGAGTTGGACATGCCGGCCTTGCTTGAGGGCGTCAAGGAGGGCGCTCTCGTTATCGCGCTTTCCGAGGCGGCGCGCGACGCCATCCGATAGCCCTGCTGCTGGGTGATCTCGGATCGGCGTGGCTTTTTGTTGCCTCGGCTCGCGGTTGCCCAGAGGCGCGTTCCGGGAAAAATCCAGGCACTTTCCATCGTCCGTGACGATTTCGTGCCGCTTCGGCATTGGGCGGGTAACTGCGCTGCCGATACGTCATCATGACCCCTCCATTCATCGACAATAGATGCGAAAACGTCCGCGTCGACGACGAGAGAGGGGAGGTGCCCGTGAACAAAGACGCGCTGGTCGTCGGCTTGGCGCTGTTCGCCATGTTCTTCGGCGCCGGCAATCTCATCTTCCCGCCGTACCTCGGCATGGAGTCGGGCGAGCTGTGGCCGCTCGGCCTAGCGTGCTTCGTGTTCTTCGACGTGGTGGTCTCCTGCGTGGGCGTGTTCGCCATCAACAACGCGGGGGGCTCCATCCTCTCCATCCAAAATGCCCTGGGCAAGAAGGCCGGCCTGGCGCTGAACACCGCCGCCATCCTGTGCGTGGGCATGCTCATCGCTCCGCCGCGCTGCGCCGCCACTACCTTCGAGATGGCCATTGCCCCCTGGTTCGGCGACGTCATCGGGCTGCTGCCGTTTTCGGTCGCATTCTTCGCCGTGGTGCTTTTGCTGACCTTGCGGCCGACGCGCATCATCGATGTGGTGGGTAAGGTGCTCACGCCGCTTCTGGTGGCCGGCATCGTGGTCATGGTCATCGCCGGCATCGTGAATCCGCTGGGACCTGTGGGCGCTCCCGAGACGGACACCGTCGTAGCCGACGGCGTGCTCGCGGGCTACCAGACCATGGACATCCTCGCGGTTGTCGGGTTTTCCATCCTCGTGCAGGAATCGGTGCGGGCCGCCGGCTACGGCGAGAAGCGCGATCAGATGCGCGTTACGGCCCGGGCGAGCCTCGTGGCCTGCGTGCTGCTCGCCGTCATCTACGGCGGTCTTACTTACTTGGGCGCCACCTCCGCCAGCGTCGTGCCGCACACGGTCAGCCAGGCCGAGCTCATTACCATGATCGTGTGGAAGCTCATGGGGGAGGCCGGTGTGGCAGTGCTGGGCATTGTCGTGGGCCTCGCCTGTCTCACCACGGCCATCGGGCTGTGCGGCGCAACGGCCGACTACGTCGAGCGCATCACCATGCGGCGGGTGAGCTACCGGACGGCCCTCATCGTCGTCGTCGTGGCGGCGCTGCTCATCTGCAATCTCGGCCTTACGAACATCATCGCCCTGGCGAGCCCGATTTTGTCCGTGGTCTGCCCGCCGTTCATGACGACGGTGGTGCTCTTGCTGTTCCGCAAGCACCTGCGCGGCACCTGGGTGTTCAAGGGGGCGGCGCTCGCCGCCGTGGCGGCGAGTCTCCTCCTCACGGTGCACGATCTCACCGGTGCCTTCGCGTTCGTCGAAGCCGCTCCGCTGTACGCCTACGGTTTCGCGTGGCTCTTGCCGTCGCTGATCGGCGGCGTGGCCGGCGCCCTTCTGGGCTGACGGTTCGATTCGGCCGCGAGCGGATGAGGTTTCGCGAAAATTGATCAACTGCATAATTACGATGACCCTTTTACCGAGTATTGCTCATGAGTCGGGGGATGGGGGCGCGATTACCTGCGCCTCCTTTGCTATGGTAGGGAGCAGGATCCGAGGGATCTCGCCTAATCGCAGAAAATTATGAGGCTGCGGAGAGGCCGGTATATTAGGTTAGGAGGATCCTGAATGGAGTTCAGTTTCGGACTGATCGGCTTCCTCATCGTGTTCCCCCTCATTGTGGCCGCCGCGCTCTTATTCGTGCGGCAGGAGGGGCCGCGCCGCGTCATCGTCTGCGTGTCGGGCGTTGTCATCGCGCTGGCGTCGGTCGTGCTCGTGGTCATGAACCTGGGGGCGAGCTGCACGCTCTTCGCGTTCGAGAGCATGGCCATCGACTTCATCTGCACGGGCATCTCCGTGGCCATCGCGGCGGCCATCGTGTGGTTCGCCGTGCGCTACAAGAACCTGTGGGCCGCCGTGCTCGCGGGCGTGCAGGTGGTCGGCACGCTCATCCTCGAGTTCATGTTCTCCCACGGCATCGAGGTGCCCTACGGCCTGTACTTCGATTCGCTCTCGCTGCTGATGACCTTCATCATCGGCGTGGTGGGAAGCGGCATCTGCATCTACGCCTTGGGCTACATGGAGGATTTCCAGGCCCACGAGCCGGAAGGGGCGCCGGATCGTCGCCCGATGTTCTTCGCGCTGATGTTCGTGTTCCTCTCCGCCATGTACGTCATCGTGTTCTCGAACAACATGGAGTGGATGTTCGCCGGCTGGGAAGTGACGACCCTCTGCTCGTTCCTCCTCATCGGCTACACCCGCACCGAGGAGGCCATCGCCAACGCCTTCCGCCAGATCATCATGAACCTGGCCGGCGGCCTCGGGTTCCTCGTGGCGCTGTGGTGCTGCGCCCTTACCGTGGGCACCTTCTCGTTCTACGAGTTCCTCGTCATCGGCCAGAACAATCCGGCCCTGACCACCTTGGCCGTCACCGCGCTGGCCTTCGCGGGCATTACCAAGGCGGCGCAGATGCCGTTCCAGACCTGGCTTCTGGGCGCTATGGTGGCCCCGACGCCCACTTCGGCGCTTTTGCACTCCTCCACCATGGTGAAGGCCGGCGTCTTTCTGCTGGTGAAGCTGGCACCCGTGTTCCACGTGTCGCCGGCACCGGCGGTCATGGTCATGCTCGTGGGCGGCATCACTTTCGCGCTGTGCTCGTTCATGGCCATCTCGCAGTCCAACGCCAAGCGCGTGCTGGCCTATTCCACCATTGCCAACTTGGGCCTCATCACGGCCTGCGCCGGCGTGGGCACCGCCGAGGCGGTATGGGCCGCGTGCTTCCTCATCCTGTTCCATGCCATCGCGAAGTCGCTTCTGTTCCTGTGCGTCGGCACCGCCGAGCACCATATCGGCAGCCGCGACATCGAGTCCATGGATCTTCTGTTCGACCGCATGCCGCGCCTGGCCCGCTTCATGATGCTCGGCATCATGTGCATGTTCATCGCGCCCTTCGGCATGCTGCTCGCCAAGTGGGCCACGCTCGTGTCTTTCGTGGACACCCGCCAGGTCGCCCTCATCATCATCTTGGCCTTCGGCAGCGCCGCCACGTTCATGTTCTGGGCCAAATGGCTCGGCAAGCTCTCCGGCATCGCCGGCGAGCCGGAGAACGTGGAGGTCACGGTGAAGCCGACGGAATGGGCGGCGCTGCTCCTTATGGCCTGCCTGCTCGTGCTGGCCTGCGTGTTCCTGCCGCTCATCTCCTCGACGCTCGTCGAGCCCTACGTGGCCAGCGTCTACGGCATGCTCGGCCAGGATATCGCCACGGACAACCTGTGGCTCGCCTCCATCTGCACCGTTATCGTGGTGGCCGTGCTGTTCGCCGGCCTCGGATCGAAGCAGAAGTCGCGTCGGGCGAGCGTCTATCTGGCCGGCATCAGCCGCGACAACGACTCCCGCGCCTTCCAGAACTCGCTGTCGGGCACCACTGAGGCCACGACGCGCAACTGGTACATGGAATCCGTGTTCGGCGAGGCGCGCATCGCCCCGGTCGGCGTGGCGTTCAACACGCTCATCATGGTCGCCGCGTTCGTGATCGCCATCGTCGCGGGCCCGATGGGCTTTTAGGAAGGGTGTGATCTCATGACTTTGCTTACGACACTCATCGGCACCCTCCTGTTCGCCGTGGCGGGCCCCGTCGTCGGGTGCCTCCTGGCCGGTTTGGATCGCATCATCTCGGCTCGCATGCAGGGCCGCGTGGGGCCGCCGCTTCTGCAGCCCTACTACGACGTGCGCAAGCTCTTCGAGAAGGAGCGCGTCTCCGTGAACTCCGTGGAGGGTGTCTACGTGGCCTGCGCGCTGCTGTTCGCGCTCATCGCCGGCGGCATCTTCTACTCCGGCGGCAACCTGCTTCTGTGCGTGTTCGTCATCACGCTGTCGAGCCTGTTCTTCATCATGGCCGCCTATTCCACGCGCAGCCCCTACGCCGAGATCGGCGCGGCCCGCGAGACGCTGCAGGTGATGAGCTACGAGCCCATGGTGCTGCTCATGGCCGTGGCCTTCTTCCAGGCCTCGGGCTCCTTCGACGTGGCCGAGGTGCTCCAGCTCGACCACCCGATCATTTGCACCATCTGGCTCGTGTTCCTGGGCGTGCTCTTCATCCTCACCATCAAGCTGCGCAAGTCGCCCTTCGACCTGTCCATGTCGCATCACGCCCATCAGGAGATCGTGCGCGGCATGACTACCGAGATGAGCGGACCTGTGCTCGGCATGGTGGAGATCATGCACTGGTGCGAGAACGTGCTGTTCCTCGGCTGGATCGGCATGTTCTTCCTGTGGGCGAACCCCATCTCCATTCTGGTCGCCATCGTCATCGTGCTATTGATGTACTTCCTGGAGATCTGGATCGACAACAACTTCGCGCGCGTGAAGTGGCAGTTCATGTTCAAGTCGGCGTGGCTCGTGGCCCTTGTCGCCGGCGGTGTGAACGTCGCGTTCCTCGCGTTTTTGTAAGGAGGTAGGCACATGGCATTCGCATCGAAATCGCCCTGGGTCATCCACTACGACGGCTCCAGCTGCAACGGCTGCGACATCGAGGTCCTGGCCACGCTGTGCCCCGGCTTCGACGGCGAGCGGTTCGGCGTGGTGAACACGGGCAATCCCAAGCACGCCGACATCTTCCTCGTCACCGGCAGCGTGAACGAGCAGAACATCGGCGTCGTCCGCGAGATCTACGACCAGATGCTCGAGCCCAAGGTGGTCGTGGCCTGCGGCATCTGCGCCTGCACCGGCGGGGTCTTCCACGACTGCTACAACGTCATCGGCGGCGTGGACAAGGCCATCCCCGTCGATGTGTACGCCCCGGGTTGCGCCGTGCGCCCGGAGCAGATCATCGACGCCGTGGTGGCCGGCGTGGCGAAGCTCGACGAGAAGTCGGCGGCCCTGGCCGCCGCCAGGAAGGGAGCGTGAGAAATGACGACCTTTGAGCAGACCTTCGAGGAGCTGCCGCTGGCCGGCGTGCACGACTTGGCGGCCGCGCGCCATGCCGAGGGCTGGCGCTACGTGCAGATCCTCGCGGTGAACACCGAGGAGGGCATCGATCTCGTCTACTCCTACATGAAGGACGGGCATCTCGCCAACTTCAACGTGAGCGGCGTGAAGCAGACCGACGTGGTACCCTCCATCACCGATCTGTACTTGGAGGCCTTCGTCTGCGAGAACGAGATCCACGACCTGTTCGACGTGGCCATCAGCGACATCGCCATCGACTTCGGCGGCATGTTCTACCAGCTGGCGGAGAAGGCCCCCATGACCGTCGTGAGCCCCGAGCAGTTGGCGGCGCGCGAGAAGGCGAAGAAGATCGCCGCGGCCAAGGCCGCCAAGGAGGCGAAGGCGGCCGCACCGACCGAGGCGCCAACTGGCCCCACCGAGGAGGAGATCCAGGCCAAGATCGCCGGGCTCGACCCGGAGAAGGCCGCGAAAGTGAGGGCGGCCATGGAGGCCAAGGCCAAGAAGGCCGCGGCTGCCGCCCCGGCGCCGGCTGGCCCCACGGAAGAGGAGATCGAGGCCAAGATAGCGGGTCTGGATCCGGAGAAGGCCGCGAAGGTGCGCGCCGCTATGGAAGCCAAGGCCCGAAAGGCCGCAGAAGGGAAGGGAGAATAGCATGAGCAAGGCGACCGTCATTCCCTTCGGGCCCCAGCACCCGGTGCTCCCGGAGCCTCTGCACCTCGATCTGGTGGTGCAGGACGAGACCGTCGTGGACGTGCTCCCGCAGATCGGGTTCGTGCACCGCGGCCTGGAGAAGCTCGTGGAGACCCGCGACTACAACCAGTTCATCTACATTGCCGAGCGCATCTGCGGCATCTGCGCCATGGGACACTCCCTCGGCTATGCCGAGACCGTCGAGTCCCTCATGGGCGTGGAGGTGCCCAAGCGCGCCGAGTATCTGCGCGTCATCTGGCACGAGCTGTCCCGTATCCACTCGCACCTATTGTGGCTGGGCCTTGCCGCCGACGCCTTCGGCTTCGAGTCGATGTTCATGCACTGCTGGCGTTTGCGCGAGCGCGTGCTCGACCTGTTCGAGAAGACCACCGGGGGACGGGTCATCCTGTCCGTGGTGAAGGTGGGCGGTGTGGTGCGCGACATCGACGCGAGCCAGATGGCCGAGATTGTCTCGGTGCTCGACGGTATCAAGGGCGAGTACACGCAGATCATGAACACGTTGCTCACTGATACGTCGGTGAAGAACCGCACCGTGGGCGTGGGCCACATCACCACCGAGGATGCGGCGGCGCTTTCCATGGTGGGTCCTTTCGCCCGCGCTTCCAACCTGCCCTACGACGTGCGCTCCTTCGGGCGCGGCGCCTACGGCGATCTGGCGGACTTCGCACCCATCACGGCCACCGAGGGCGACTGCTACGCCCGCGTGAAGGTGCGCTGTTTGGAGGTGCTGCAGTCCATCGAGATCATCAAGGAGCTCGGCGCGAAGATCCCCGCCGGCGACATCGAGGTGGCGGTGAAGGGCGCGCCGGCCGACGGCGCCCAGGCATCCAACGTGCTGGAGCAGCCCCGCGGCGAGTGCTACTACTACGCGCGCGGCAATGGGTCGAAGAACCTGGAGCGCATGCGCATGCGCACGCCGACCTCGCAGAACCTCGCCGGCATGACCGTGGCCCTGAAAGGGTGCGACTTGGCCGACGTCAATATGATCATCCTGACCATCGACCCCTGCATCAGCTGCACGGAAAGGTAGGCGAGCATGGGAAGCTTCAAACTGGGCGGCATGACCTTCGGCTCTCTGTTCAAGAAGCCCGAGACCGTGCTGTACCCCTTCGAGCAGAAACCGGCCCCGGCGGGGCTCAAGGGCCATATCGAAAACGACGCGAGCGCGTGCATCCTGTGCGGCATCTGCGCCAAGAGCTGCCCGGCCGATGCCATCGCGGTGGAGAAGAAGGAGCGCACCTGGGCCATCGATCCGTTCCGCTGCGTGCAGTGCGGCACCTGTGTGCGCGTCTGCCCCAAGCACTGCCTGACCATGGATCCCGCCTATACACCCATCGCCACGGCAAAATCCTGCCGCGTGGTGCACGTCCCCGACCCGAAGGCGGCGGTGACGGAATCGTAAGCTTAACCGCTCGTTAAGTTTCGTGGTGAGTCTGAGAAGGGCTTGCCGCTCTGCTAAAATATGCCGTTATCGGCACGTGCGCCGGACCCTCGACGAGGGTCCGGTTTTTGTAGGGAAGGAGCAGGACGCCTCATGGCCGAAGGGCAGCGAGATGGGGAAGGGATCCCCGAGCAGGTGACAAGCGAGATCTTCACGGCGGCCAACGTCGTCTCCTTCGTGCGCCTGTGCCTCGTGCCTGTGTACCTGTGGCTTCTGCTGTCCGGCTTCAACCTGGCTGCCACGCTTGTCTTTGCCGCTGCTGCCGCCAGCGACTTCATCGATGGACAGCTGGCCCGCCGCACCCACACGGTGTCGAAGCTGGGGCAGATCCTCGATCCTGCGGTGGATCGCATCCTCATGATCACCGGCGTCCTCGGCGTGTTCCTCGTCGGCCGCATTCCCTTGTGGGTCATCGTCGTCGTGGTGCTGCGCGACGCCTACCTGCTCATCGGGGGGGCGTGGCTTTTGTCGCGCTACCGCATCCGCGTGCCCGTCATCTATCCGGGGAAGTTCGCCACGACGTTTCTGTTCATCGGCTTTGCCGGGCTTCTCTTGAACGCGCCGCTCATCCCCGGTTTGGGCTGGTGCGACATCTCCTGGTTGCCCGGGTTCAACGGCGAGGCCGTCTCCTGGGGCATCTGGTTCATCTACGCGGGGCTCATCCTGTCTCTTGGCGTCACTATCTACTACACCGTGGCGGCGGCGCGCGCCCTGGCCGCCGAGCTGAGACACCGCAAGGAGGCCGCTTCGGAAAGTTCGAGCGCCCATGGCGACGCGTAGGCCCTCCGACGAGCGTCCGAGCAGCGAGGAGCGCCGTGCGCGGGCGAGGGCCGAGCGGCGCATCGTCATGCCTTCGAACCGCGTTTCTCGTCCGAAGGGCACCGTTCGATCGTCTCCTTCCGCAACAGCGCAGTCTTCCTCTGCTCGACCCTCCTCATCCGCATCTCGTCCGTCGGCGCGGGCCGCAACAAGACCGAAGAGCACTTCGAAGGCGGTAACCCCGCGCAACGGTGGCGCGGCCGCCGGCGCCACGGCGAAGCGCGGTGGCGGCGCGACGACAGCGCGCCGTGCCGCATCTCCGTCGAATCGTTCTCGCGCCACGGTTTCGCAGGCCAAGGCTCCGCGCAACCCCGGCGCCCCGCGAAGCACGGCGGCAGGCCACTCCGGAGCTTCGAACCGTCCTGCCGCCAAGCGTCACTTCGCGAGGTCCCGCATTGTCCTGGCGGCCGTGCTGGCGCTTTTCGCGCTCGTCGGCGGCGCCTGGGCCATCGACGGCGCGGTCAACGGCTCCCGCATCTACGATGGCGTGTCGGTGGGCGCGGTGGATGTCTCCGGCATGACCGAGGAGGAGGCCCGTCGCGTCGTGAGCTCCTTCTACAAGTCCCGCGTTGCCGATGGCCGGGCGCTTATCTTCGCCAGCGAGGAGGCACGCGACACCCTTGATGTGGAAAGCGAGCTTGCCGAGCAGGACGCCCAGGCCGAGCAGCTCTCTTTAGAGGAAGCCCGGGCCAACAAGCAGGTGTGGGTCGCCGAGAGCGGCACGCTGGGCGCGAGGCTTCCCGTAAACGAGGCGGTCTCCCGTGCCTTCGCTGTGGGCCGAGAAGGCGGTCTTGCGGAGCGTATGGAGGCGGCGCGCAACGGCGTTTCCGTCGACGTCGCCCTTTCCTTCGACGAGGAGGCCTTGGAGGCGCTGTGCTCCTCCATCGATGAATCTGCTGGCGAGCCGCGCCTCGATTACGGCATCGCCATCGATCAGGGCGCGGTATCGGTCACCGAGGGCCACGGCGGCAAGGCCGTCGACCGCGCCTCGGTGGCCCGTCAGCTCTCCGAGGGATTTCTCGGCGAGGCGTCCGGCAAGGTCGTCATCGTGGCGACGCCCGATGAGGCGGACGTGCGCATCGGCGCCGATGAGGCCACCCGGGTCGCCGACGAGGTTCAGGAGGCCCTCGATCGGGGCTGCACCTTCTCCTTCGAGCGGACCGAGTGGCCGCTGGGGGCGGCGGATCTGGGCGCGTGGGTGCGCACCCGGGTGGAAGAGCGCGGGGAGGGTTTCGCCCTGGTTCCCTACCTCGACGAGACCGAGGCGGCCTCGGGGCTGCTCGGGCTCATTCGCGACGCTGGCTACACCTCGGCGGCCACGGTGTCGTTCGACGTCGACGGCGGCGAGGTATGGGTCAGCGCCCGCGAGGGCTCGCGCTATCCCCATACCGCCGATGCGGCGGCGCAGGCCCAAAGCGCCCTGTTCGGCAGTGAGGCGGCCGGCTCCGATGCGCCTTCCATCGCCATCCAGTGGGGCGAGGCTCCGTCCCGGACCACCTTCGACGAAGCGCTCGAGATGGGCCTTATCGCCCCGATCTCCTCGTTCACGACCGAGTACAACGACAGCCCCTCCACGGCCAATCGGCGCCACAACATACACGCGGCGGCCGACTTGCTGAACAACTCCATCGCCCGGGCCGACGGAGGGGAGTGGTCGTTCAACGACACGGTGGGCGAGGCGAACGAGGAGGCAGGGTTCCAGGCGGCCCATGCCATCATCAACGGCGAGTACGACGACGCCATCGGCGGCGGCATCTGCCAGGTGGCCACCACGGTGTTCAACGCGGTCTATGAGGCGGGCTATCCCGTGACCGAGCGGCGCAACCACTCGCTCTACATCTCTAGCTATCCCACGGGCCGCGATGCCGCTATCGCGTACCCCGACCTCGACCTTACATGGGTCAATGACGGCACTTCGGATGTTTTGATGCGCTCGCGCTACACCGATTCCAGCCTAACCGTTACACTGTACGGTATCGATCCCGGCTACGTGGTCTCCACGCAGACCGGCGATTGGGAGACCGGAGAGCCCTTCAAGAAGCGCACCAAAGTCGACGAGAGCGAGCCTGAGGGCACGCGCTACGTCAAGACCGCCGGAGCTGACGGGCGCAGCGTGACCGTGCATCGCACCGTCCGCGACCGTGCGGGCAACGTGCTTCATGAAGAGGATTTCACCTCCAACTACGCCCCCATCGACGAGGTGACCGTCGTGGGGCCGAACACGCCGACACGCGAGAGAGAAGATACCGATAAAGAAGCTACGGACAAGGAGGAAGCCAGTGTTCTTTCAACCGGAGATTGAGACGATGCCCCGCGAGGAGCTGCGCGAACTGCAGCTTGAGCGCATGCGGGAGTCGCTGCGCAACGCCTACGAGAACGTGCCGCTGTACCGCGAGCGCTTCGACGCGGCGGGCGTGACCCCCGACGACCTCACGAGCCTCGAGGACATCGCCAAGTTCCCCTTCGTCGTGAAGCAGGACATGCGCGACAACTACCCCTTCGGCATGTTCGCCCGCGAGAACGCCGACGTGGCCCGTATCCACGCCTCATCCGGCACCACGGGCCAGGCGACGGTGGTGGGGCATACCGCCAACGACCTCGCGAACTGGGGCGACTGCTTCGCCCGCGGCATTGCCATGGTGGGCGGCGACGAGAACTCCACCATCCAGGTGTCCTACGGCTACGGCCTGTTCACGGGAGGCTTGGGAGCTCATGCCGGCGGCGAGGCCATGGGCTGCACCGTCATCCCCACCTCGTCGGGCAACACCAAGCGCCAGGTGCAGATGCTCAAGGACTGCAAGACCGACATCCTGGCCTGCACTCCCTCCTACGCCCTGCTCATCGCCGATACGGCCATCGAGATGGGCTATGACCCGGCCACCGAGTTCCAAATCTCCGGCGGCATCTTCGGCGCCGAGCCCTGCTCGGAGAACATGCGCCAGGAGATCGCCGACAAGCTGGGCATCCAGTACTGCGATGTGTACGGCCTCTCCGAGATCATGGGCCCGGGCGTGGCCATGGAATGCGCCGAGCGCGGCGGCCTGCACATCGCCGAGGACCAGTTCTACTGCGAGATCGTCGACCCCGAGACGCTGGAAGTCCTTCCTGACGGCGAAGTGGGCGAGCTCGTCATCACGACGCTGACCCGCGAGTGCTCGCCGATGATCCGCTACCGCACCCGCGACGTCACCACCATCAACGCCGAGCCGTGCGCGTGCGGGCGCACCCATCGCAAGATCGGGCGCCTTCTGGGCCGCACCGACGACATGCTCATCATCCGCGGCGTGAACGTGTTCCCGTCCCAGATCGAGCAGGTCATCACCGAGTTCCCGGAGATCGCCACCCAGTACCAGATCATCCTCACCATGAACGGCCCGCTCGACCACGTGGAGCTGCAGGTGGAAACTGAGCCCGACTTCCCGATCGACGAGGTGCGCCGTCTGGAGGATCTGCGCAACCGCCTGGCCGCGGCCCTCAAGAGCAACTTGCAGGTGGCCGTCGACATCAAGTTCGTGGAGCCCAAGACCATCGCGCGCTCCGAGGGCAAGGCCAAGCGCGTCATCGACCTGAGAGGGGAGAACCAGTAATGATTTCGCAGCTCACCGTTTTTCTCGCCAACGAGAAGGGGCGGCTCGCCGCGGCCTGCCGCACGTTGGCCGACGCCGACATCAACATGAAGGCCCTGTTCATCGCCGACACCGCCGATTTCGGCATCGTCCGCATCTTCTGTGACACACCGAAACGCGCGGTGGAGGTGCTGGGGCAGGCGGGCTTCCGCGCCTCGCTCACGCCGGTCATCGCCGTGTCCGTCGAGGATGCTCCCGGCACTTTGGCCGATCTTCTCGGATTCTGCCAAGGGGCCTCGATGAACATCGAGTACGGCTACTGCTTCTGCACCGCTGACGGCAAGGCCGTCGACGTGCTGAAGATCGAGGGCGACGGTGCCGAGGCGGTTCTCGCCGAGGCGGGCTTCGCCGTTCTGGCTCCGGAAGAGGTTTACTGCGTTGACCCTGCTTAGCCCCATCGAAAACGGCAGTGCGCACCAAAGCGGCGCCCGTCTGTCAAGGCGGGCGCTCGGCTTCGCTTTGGCTCTGCTGCTGGCGCTGCCTTTGGGCGCGCCGGCCCGGGCCTTTGCCGACGTGCGCGGCACCGACGAGATCCTGGGCGCCTCCGTCGAGGCGCGCGGGCTGCCGGCGGTTGCCTGTCCGAACATCACGGCGACCTTCGCGCTGGTCATGGACGACGAGGGCACGGTGCTCTTCTCGCGGGGCGCCCTCGAGCGGTCGCACATCGCCTCCATCACCAAGATCATGACCGCCATCGTCGCGCTGGACTCCGGCGTACCCCTGGACAGCACGGTGACGGTGAGCCAGGAGGCCGCCTCGGTGGGCGAGTCGTCGGCGAGCCTGTGGGCGGGCGACACGCTCACCCTTGAGGCGGCGCTCGCGGGGCTCATGATCCCCTCGGGCAACGACGCCGCCATCGCCATCGCCGAGACTTTGGGCGAGGGGATGAAGACCGACGATTCGCAGACCGCCAACGAGGCCTTCGTGGCGGCCATGAACGCCAAGGCGGCCGAGCTCGGGATGACCGAGACGCTGTTCTCCAACCCCCATGGGCTCGACATCGGCGCCTACGACAACGAAATGTACAGCTGCGCCCGCGATGTCGCCCTCATGAGCGCCTACGCCATGGGAAACGAGACGTTCCGCTCCATCGTGTCGAAGGAGTCCGCCCAGATCACCGTCACGCGCGCCGACGGCAAGCCCCAGGTCATCGACCTTCAATCCACCGATCGTCTGCTCGGCACCTACGAGGGAGCCTGCGGCATCAAGACCGGCTACACCGAGGCGGCGGGCAACTCCTTCGCCGGCGCGTGCGATCGCGGCGACGGCCTTCTGTACGCCATCGTGTTGGGCTCGCCCTCCGAGGACGCGCGCTTCCAGGATACCGAGACGCTGTTCAACTGGGTCTACGACAACCGTGTGAGCTATGCGCTGGCCCACAGCCCCGAGACCGTGGCCTCTGCAGCTGACGGCGGTGCCGAGGTGCCGCTCATCGCCCGCGTGTCCCACAGCGCGTGGCCGGACCGCACGGTGGCGGCCACCTTCGCCGATCCCTCGGCCGCCGTCGAGGTGTTCGCGCCCGAGGGCAATGTGAGCCAGGAGATCGTCGCCGAGGAGCTGACCGGTTCGGTTGCCGCGGGGGATGTCGTGGGCGTCGCCAACTTCTACCAGGGCAACGAACTTGTCGCCTCCCAGGACCTCATCGCCTGCGAGGATTCGCCGGCCCCCGGTTTTCTCGAGGGCATCGGCATCTGGTGGAACCGGCTGTGGGGCAACGACGCCCCGGCGCCGACTGAGGTCGTCAACGAGACGCCCCTCATCTACAGCAAGTCATCCTCTCGCGAGGATCATCAGTCCGTTGCGGCCATCGCCGCAGGCGTCTCAGACGACGCTCCCGCCGACGGTGCCCCAAGCGGCGCGGGCGCGGGCGCCGCAGACGCCGCCAACGAGTAAGGAGGTGGGCCATGAGCGAGCGCTGCCCCGTTTGTTCCCACGAGATTTCACTGAACGACACCGTGTGTCCCACCTGCGGATTCAAGCTGCTCGGCGCCACGCAGGCCATGCAGCCGCTCGTCATGAGCGAGACGCCGGCCACAACCGTTGAGGAGAGCGCCCCGGCCCGTGCGACGCTCAACGTCGTGCGGGGTCCGCAAGTGGGCATCAGCTTCGTGCTCACAGGCGAGCCCGTCACCATCGGTCGCAGTCCCCAGTGCACGATCTTCCTGAACGACATGACCGTCTCGCGCATGCACGCCACCATCGAGCAGGAGAACGGCTGCTACGTCATCCGCGACGCCAACTCGTTCAACGGCGTGTGGGTGAACAACGATTCCGTGGAGGCTCGTGCGCTGCGTCCGGGCGACTTCATTCAGATCGGCACCTTCTGCATGCAGTACGAGGAGAATTAGGGCCGCGCACGCGACGGCGGGCGCCGAAGGGAGAGGAAGAGACATATGGAGCTGATGAGCGGCAACGAGGCCATCGCCCAGGGAGCCTGGGAGGCGGGCTGCACCATCGGCGTGGCCTACCCGGGCACGCCGTCGACGGAGACGCTGGAGGCCTTCGCCAAGAAGGAGGGCGTCTACGCCGAGTGGTGCGTGAACGAGAAGGTGGCCGTGGAAGTGGGCATCGGGGCCTCGGCCGCCGGCGCGCGGGTGCTCGCCACCATGAAGCATGTGGGCGTGAACGTGGCGGCCGACCCGCTGTTCACGGCCGCCTACACCGGCGTGGGCGGCGGTATGGTCATCTTGGCAGCCGACGACCCGGGCATGTACTCCTCCCAGAACGAGCAGGACTCGCACTACTACGCTCAGGCCGCAGCCATCCCGTGCCTCGATCCGGCCGACTCCGCCGAGGCTTTGCGCTTCACCCGCGAGGCCTACGATATCTCCGAGCGCTTCGACGTGCCGGTGATCATCCGCTCCAGCGTGCGCATCTCCCACACGAAGACGCCCGTCGAGGCAGGGGAGCGCGCCGAGGCGCCGGCGAGGCCCTATGAGAAGAATCCGGCGAAGTGGGTCATGATGCCCGCCTTCGCCAAGCCGCGCCGCCTCGTGCAGCTGGATCGCATCGATAAGCTGCGCCAGTGGGTGGAAACCTGCCCCTACAACGAGGTGAGGGAAGGGAAGGGCGCCATCGGCATCGTCTGCGCCGGCACGGCCTACCAGCACGTGGCCGAGGCGCTCCCGGACGCGAGCATCTTCAAACTCGGGGTCACCTGGCCCCTTCCCGCGGCCGCGCTGCGCGATTTCGCCGACTCCGTCGAAGCCGTGTACGTCGTGGAGGAGGGCTCGGAGTACCTCAAAGACGCCGTGCGGGCCTGCGGGGTGCCGGTGAGCGAGACGCCGTGCCCCCTGCCGCGGGCCGGCGAGCTGTCGCCGGGGCTCGTGCGCGCGGCCTTCGGCCTTGAGCAGCCGCCCCATGCGCCGGCTGCGACCGATCTGCCGGGACGCCCTCCGGCGCTGTGTCCGGGATGCCCCCATCGCCTCGTGTTCAAGGAGCTCTCGAGGATGCGGGCCATCGTGACCGGCGACATCGGCTGCTATACCTTGGGCGCCCTGCCGCCGCTTTCGGCCATGGACACCACGGTGGACATGGGGGCCTCGGTCTCCATGGCCCACGGCTTCGAGCTGGCGCTGGCCGACACGGAGCATCGTCCCATCGTCGCCGTCATCGGGGACTCCACGTTCGCCCATTCGGGCCTAAGCTCGCTCATCTCCACGGTGTACAACCGCGGCGCCGGCACGGTGTGCGTGCTCGACAACCGCACCACCGCTATGACGGGGCGCCAGGGCAACCCCTTCAACGGCGTGACCCTGCAGAACCGGCCCAGCCGCGAGTTGAACATCGAGGCCGTGGTGGCTGCCCTCGGCGTCGAGGATGTGCGCGTGGTCGATCCCAACGATGCCGCCGCCGTGCGACGGGCCCTCAAGGAGGCCACGGGCAGCGACGACATCTCGGTCATCGTGTTCCGCTCGCCCTGCGTGCTGCTCGAGCGCCACGTAGAGCCGCCGCTGTTCGTGAGCGACTCCTGCACGGCCTGCGGCGCCTGCGTCACGTTGGGCTGTCCGGCCCTCGGCCGCGACGAGACGGGCCGTGCGCTCATCGATTCCGCGCTGTGCATCGGCTGCGGCCACTGCACCCAGTACTGCCGCTTCGACGCCATCGTCAAGGAATAGGAGGCCGTTCATGGAAAATGCCACTAAGACCGTGCTCTTGTGCGGTGTGGGCGGCCAGGGAACCATCCTCGCCGCCGATTTGCTCGCTTTCAGCTGCATGAAGGCGAATCTGCAGGTGAAGGTGTCGGAGATCCACGGCATGGCCCAGCGCGGCGGCGCCGTCACCACGGTGGTTCGCGTGGGCGAGGACGTGAAATCCATGGTATCGGACGCGGGATGCGCCGATGTCGTCGTCGCCTTCGAAACCACCGAGGCCCTCCGCAATCTGCCCCAGCTCAAGGAGGGCGGCTCGCTCATCGTCAACGATGTGGCCATTCGGCCCCTGCCGGTACTCACCGGCGCCGCCTCGATGCCCGGGAACGCCCGGGAGCGCCTGCGCGAGGCGGGGGCGCTGCTCATCGACGCCGATGCCATTGCGCGCGCGGCCGGCAACGCCAAATGCGCCAATGTGGTGCTCGTGGGGGCCTTGGCGGCCCGGCTCGACATTCCCGTCGAGGTGTGGGAGGAGACCGTGGCCGAGCGCGTGCCGCAGAAGACCGTCGAGGCGAACCTCGCCGCCCTGCGCGCGGGCCGAGCCGTCATCGAGAACGAGGAGGGAAAATAGCATGACCGTTTCCCAGATCAGCGTATTCGCCAACAGCCGCCCGGGGCACATGAACCGGGTGCTCGACCTCTTCGAGGGCGCCGGCGTCTCCGTGCGCGGCTTCTCCGCCGCCGACACGGGGGGGTACGGCATCCTCCGCTTTATCGTCGATAAGCCGGAGGCGGCCATGGAGGCGCTTAAGGGCGCCGGCTGCGCCTGCGTCGTTTCGCCGGTCATCTGCCTGAAGCTCGTCGACGAGCCCGGCGAGCTCTCGCGGGTCATGGGTGTGCTCGCCAAATGCGGCATCAACGTGGTCTACAGCTATTCCATGATCTCCACCTATATCGTGCTCTCCACAAGCGAGCCGGAGCGCGCCCAGGCGCTTCTGGCCGATGAGCCGGTGGAGCTCATTTCCCAAGAGGACATCGCGCGCATCGTCGCCGAGCGCGCCGCGAAGGAGGCGTAAGAGCGCATGAGCGAGGCAATGGATCCCATCGACGTGACAAAGAAGGGCGCGGCGCTGGCCGCCGCCGAAGCGGGACGGTTCGACGCCCTGCCCATTTACAAGCCGGAAATCGAATGCGCCTCCCGCGAGGAGATTCGCGCCCTGCAGCTGGAGAAGCTGAAGGAGACCGTGGCCTATGCCTACGAGCGCGTGCCCTACTACCGCCAGAAGCTGGACGAGATGGGCGTGGCGCCGAGCGACATCCAGACGCTCGAGGACGTGCGCAAGCTCCCCTTCACCGACAAGGCCGTGCTGCGCGAGACCTTCCCCTTCGGCCTGTTTGCGGTGCCGCTGGACGACATCCGCGAGCTGCACTCCTCGTCGGGCACCACCGGAAAGCCCGTGGTGGTGGGCTACACCGACGACGACATGGACATGTGGAGCGAGTGCATCGCCCGCCTCGTGCAGATGGCCGGCGTCGTGCCCGGGGACATCGCCCAGATGGCCTTCGGCTACGGCATGTTCACCGGCGGTTTCGGCCTGCACTACGGGCTGCAGCGCCTGGGCTGCGCCATGATCCCCGCGGGCTCGGGCAACACCGAGCGCCATATCCAGATGATCGAGGACTACGGCACCACCGTGCTCGTGGCCACGCCCTCCTACGCCATGCACATCTGCGAGGTGGGGGAGAAGATGGGCTACGATTGGGAGAAGTCCCCCCTGCGCGTGGGCCTTTTCGGCGGCGAGCCCTGTCCGCCGGGCCTGAAAGCCGAGATCGAGCGACGCATGCACATCGTCTGCACCGACAACTACGGCCTCACCGAGGTCATGGGGCCGGGGGTGTCCGGCGAGTGTCTGGCCGAGCGCTACCAGCAGCACATCGCCGAGGATCACTTCCTGTGGGAGGTCATCGATCCGGAAACCGGTGAGCCGGTGGGCGAGGGCGAGATGGGGGAGCTCGTGCTCACGCCCCTTTGCAAGCAGGGCATTCCCGTGCTGCGCTACCGCACCCACGACTTGACCGCCGTGCACACCGAGCCCTGCGCCTGCGGCCGCACGCTGGCCCGTATGGACAAGGTGCGCTCCCGCTCCGACGACATGCTCATCATCCGCGGCACCAACGTGTTCCCCTCGCAGATCGAGGACGTGCTCACGGGCATCGAGGAGGTCACGCCCCATTACCATATCATCGTGGAGACCCGCGGCGGCATGGACGCGCTCATCGTGGAGACCGAGCTGCGCCCCGAGGCCTTCCGCGACTCCTTCGAGGCCATGGACGCCCTGCGCGCTCGTATCGCCGAGAAGCTCAAGGGCACGCTGCTCGTGGCGCCAGAGGTGCGCCTGGTCGAGCCCGGCGGCATCGAGCGTGCCATCGGCAAGGCCAAGCACGTCGACGACCGGCGCGAGAAGTAGCCCGGTTTTAAGACTGCGCCGGAAAGGTTTCATTGGCTATGACGGAAAGCGGCGCGACAGAGGCGACACCCGT
Source organism: Adlercreutzia sp. CNCM I-6207 (assembly GCF_977072305.1). NCBI lineage: Bacteria > Bacillati > Actinomycetota > Coriobacteriia > Eggerthellales > Eggerthellaceae > Adlercreutzia > Adlercreutzia sp. CNCM I-6207. The sequence continues at coordinate 67,394 of NZ_CDRVLZ010000010.1, read as the reverse complement.
CGTCGGCCGCTTCGCGCCGTCGCCGACCGGGCGCATGCACGCGGGCAACATCTACGCCGCGCTCATCGCATGGCTCGTGGCGAAGTCCCAGGGCGGCCGCATGGTGCTGCGCATCGAGGATCTCGACCGCGAGCGCTCGAAGGCCGCCTACATCGATCAGATCCAGCGTGATTTCGAGGCCCTGGGCCTCTTCTGGGACGAGGGGCCGTACTTCCAGCATGATCGCGACGAAGCCTATGCCGAGGCATTCGCGCGCCTTGAGGCCCAGGGGCTTTTGTACCCGTGCTTCTGCACGCGGGCCGACCTTCACGCCGCCTCGGCGCCCCACCGGGGTGAGAAGCTCGTCTATGCCGGCACCTGCCGCCATCTGTCGGCCGCGGAGGTGGAGGCGCGCCGGGCAGCGGGGCGCACGCCGGGCTGGAGAGTTGCCGTGGACGGTCGCATGATCGCCTTCGAGGACCTCGTTCAGGGATACTACGCGCAAAAGCTCGACCGCGACTGCGGCGACTTCCTCATACGCCGCTCCGACGGCGCGTTCGCCTACCAGCTGGCAGTGGTGGTGGACGATGCCGCCCAGGGCGTCAATTCAGTCGTGCGCGGCGTCGATCTGCTTTGCTCCACGCCGCAGCAGCGCTACCTCCAGGATCTTCTCGGGCTGCCGCACCCCGCCTATGCGCACGTTCCGCTGCTCGTGGCCGAGCAGAATCGGCGCCTCTCGAAACGCGATCGGGACGCGGCCTTAGACGAGCTGCTGGCCCGGTTCGGAAGTCCGCGAGCCGTCATCGGACATATCGCGGCGGTGGCGGGGCTTGTTCCCGAAGAGGCGCCGGCGACGCCGGAAGAGCTGCTGAAGGACTTCTCGCTGGAGCGTTTTCGCGATGGACTGCCCGATCTCGTGCAGATTCCCTGGCGCTCCTAAAGCAGGAGGGCGGCGGCGTAGAATGCGCCCAGAGCCACGTTCACGCTGCAGATCTGGCCCATGGCGCTGATGCGCGTGGGCGCAGCGAGCGGATTTTTCCACAGGCCCATCATGAGGGGGTAGCAGCCGAGCGCCAAGAAGGGGAGCACGACGATACCCCGGGGGAACCAAATGCCGATGATGGCGAGGATGGCGAGAACCCAAACGACCATGAGGGCGTGGTAGAGGGTGCGCGCCTTTTCTCGGCCCAGCAGCACCGGCAGCGTGCGGCGGGATGCCTCGATGTCCTTCTCGATGTCGCAGGTGTTGTTCGTCATCATGATGAGGCCCACGCCGATGATCGTGGGCGCGGCCCAAAGGAGCGCCATGAACGTGAACGTGCCCGAGAGCACCTGGTAGCATGCCAGCGGAATAAGACCGCCCATAACGATGCCGCTCACCGCCTCGCCGACGGGAAGGTAGGAGAGAGGCGTCTTGCCTCCGGAGTACATCACGACGATGACGGCTCCGATAAGCGCGATGACGAGGGGAACGGGGCCTGTCTTCCAAACAACGTACAGGCCGAGCAGAAAGGCCACGGCCAGAAAGCCGATGGCCAGCCCGAGGGCCGAGCGCGGATTGACGTCGTTGTAGACGAGCACCGAGTCGGAGGCCTCCACGTTGTCCTCGGCCGTATCGGTTCCCTTGATGAAGTCGAAGTAGTCGTTGAAGGTGTTCACGGACGCCTGCATGAGGATGCAGATGAGGAGCAGAAGCCACGCCATGCCCACGTCCAGCGACCCGGTGTTGGCCAAGGCGCAGGCGGCGGCCACGAGCACGGGCATGATGGCCGCCGGCCAGGTATGGGGCGCGGCCAACTGAAGAGCGAGGCGAGGGGAGAGGGGAGTCGTCGCTCCCCCGCTGTTCGGTTTCGTATGGGAACCCATGTTCGATTTCTCTTTTCGTCGTGAGAAGCGTTATCGATTACCTGGCATTATAGAAGAAGGGCGCCCCAATGGAGCGCCCTTCAAGGGGTTTGCGCGTTGACGGCGCGTTTAGTTGGTCATCAGCGCGGCCGCGATGTCGCCCGAGGTGGACGAGGCCGGCTCCCAGGTGCCGTCGACCTTGGTGTAGGTGATGGTGATGGGCTGGGTGGCCGCCAGCTCGACGCCGTCGAGGGAGCCGATGACGATCTCGCCGATCTTTTGGTTGATCTCATCGTTGGAGAGAGCGGCAAGAGCATCGGGATCGGCGGTGACCTCGTCCACGGCCGTCTGCAGCGCCTGCAGGTAGCCGGTATAGCTCTTGCAGGTAAGGGTGATCTGGGCCGTGGCGCTGTCGCCGTCGACATTGATCGAGTCGATCGTGTAATCGAAGCCGCTCAGGTAGGACTTCATGAACTCGACGCCGTCGATGCCGTAGACCGAAAGCTGGCTCATATCGATGGACTCGGAGAACTCGTTGACGAACGCGTCGTCGATGTTCTTAATGCTGTCCAGTTCGGACGAGAGTGAAGCGCGGATGGCGTCTTCATCGCTCGTGCCGCTCGAGCAACCGGCCAACCCGACCATTCCAATGGAAAGCGTCAAAAGAGCAGCGAGAACCACTAGAAAACCCTGTATAGTTGATCGTGATTTCGATTTTACATAATCCATATTATCAGCCTTTCTTGTCAATCTTTTCAGAAGCCCTCCAACTTGAAACATTTTACCGTATATGGAAGGTGTTTAGCCCCAGGCATTGCCGCTGCCGCCGGATGGCTGCGCGGTGATGGTGGCGCCCTCGCCGAGGATCGAGGTGAAGTCTCCCGTTTGCATGGCCTCCATGAGCACGGGCATCATGAGCGCGATGCCGACGATGTTGACGATGAGCGCAATGGCGCTGATGGCGAGACCCCAGATAAGCGTCTGGCGTACCGTGGCGGCATAGACCTTCTGGCGACCATCGACATCGTCTATCACGTGCTTGATCTTAACGAAGCCGACAATGGCGCAGACGAGGCCCACCGTGCTCAGCATCACGCCGCCGATGATGAAGGAGACTGGACCTGCAATGGCGGCTACCGTCGAGAGCGTGCGGGCGGATTTCAGGTCGGCGTCGATGAGCGCCCGTCTCTGATCCTGCGAGGGCTCCGTCGACGGCTCGGGTCGCTGGGGATTTTCGGGAGTCGTCTCCGGAGCTCCCAGCTGCTGGGGCTCGGGCGTTTCTTCGGGTTTCGAATCGCGGTGATCGGTCATAAAGGACACTCTTTCTAGGAAAGGCCGCTGCTTCCGAAGCCCTGCGCTCCGCGCGAGCTCTCGGGAAGCTCATAAGTGTTATGTAAAGTAATGGTGGGGGTAGCGATGATCACGAGTTGGGCGATGCGCTCGCCCTTTTCGTAATTGAACACCTCCGTTGGATCGAGATTGATGAGCGGCACCTTGATCTCCCCCCGGTAGCCGCTGTCTATGAGGCCCGGGGCGTTCACGATGGAGATGCCCTGTCGTGCCGCCAGGCCGCTTCGGGGAATGATGAGCCCCGCATAGCCCTCGGGAATGGCCAAGGCGATACCGCAGGGCACGAGTGCCCGCTCGAAGGGCAAAAGCGTGCCGCCCTCGGCGGCGCGCAAATCGAGACCCGCATCGCCCGGACGGGCGTAGGCGGGCGCTTCCAGGGTCTCGTCGAGCTGCTTGAAAAGAACGTCCATGGATCAGCCCAGCTCTTTCAGGGCCTCGGAGAACTCCTCCACATTCTGGAAATCCTTGTAGACGCTGGCGAAGCGAATATAGGCAACGTCATCCAGAGTGGCCAGACGGGCCAGTACCAAATCGCCCAAATCGCGCGATTTGATCTCGTTGCGCTGACTCGATCGCAATTCCGCCTCGATGCTCGTGATGAGTCCGTCGATCTTCTCGGGCGTGATGGGACGTTTCGCGCAGGCGATGAGCAATCCTCGCATGAGCTTCTCGCGGTTGAAGACCTCCGATGAACCGTCGGCCTTGATGACGAGAATGGGATTTTCGGCGAGCCGCTCGTAGGTGGTGAATCGCGTGCCGCACTGCAGGCATTCGCGACGGCGCCGGATAGAGGCGCCGTCGTCGGCCGATCGCGAGTCGACGACTTTCGATTCCTGGTAGCCACAGGAAGGACAGCGCATAGGTTCTCCTTCTCACTTTGATAAGTTGATTGCTTATCATACCCTATCAGACCTAGCGCGCTCCCCTCTTCAAAACATTGCTACCTTCGCGACACCCGCCCTCGACGCTCTAGGCGAAGAAGATGAGGAATGACGCGATGGTGCTGAGCGTGAAGGCTATGGAAAATTCGATGCGTGCCATTTTTTACTCCTGACCTCTTGCGTAGAACCTTTGTTCGCAGTTATAATAGAGCGAACAAAGGTTCACGTCAAGAGATTTTTCAAACAAATGTACGCTTTTGTGAAAGGATGCGCTATGACCCAGAAAGTGACCAAGCGGCAACAGGCGGTTCTCGACTGCATCGAAGCGTGCATTCGCGAGAAGGGCTACGGTCCTACGGTGCGCGAGGTGTGCCAGAGTTTGGGGCTCTCCTCCCCTTCCACCGTCCATGTCCATTTGAAGGCACTTGAAGACAAGGGCTTCATCAAGCGCGACCCCCTTAAATCCCGCTCCATCGCGCTTACCTATCCCATCGAGGAGGTTCCCTCCCCTGTCACGGCCTTCGCGGCCGCCTACAGCAAGCTCGTCAATGTGCCCTTGGTGGGCAACGTGGCTGCCGGCTCCCCTATTCTCGCCGAGGAGAACATCACCGACACCATCACGCTGCCCACCGATATCGTCGGCGATGCCCCCTCCTTCATGCTCTCGGTGCGCGGCGAGTCCATGATCGAGGCCGGCATCAACGATGGCGACTACGTGGTTGTGAAGGAGCAGCCGGTGGCCAACAACGGCGATATCGTCGTGGCCATCATCGACGACGGCGCCACCGTCAAGCGCTTCTTCCGCGAGGCCGACCATATCCGCCTGCAACCGGAGAACTCGACGATGGATCCCATCATCACCACGGACTGCTCCATTGCCGGCAAGGTGGTGGCCGTGTTTCGGCGCCTGTAGCGCCTTCGCTGCGCCGATAGGCCGCGAGTCCTCCCCTTTTGGTCAATCAAGAGCGCCCCTGCTCCGGATGCGAGGATCCGGAGCAGGGGCGCTCTTTCGTTTCTGGAGCGGTGGTTTCCTCAAGCGTCGACGTCCGAGACAAGGTAAGGGGAGAACGCGCTGACGAAGGCAGGGGCCGCGAGCAGCTGCAGGCGCGTGCCTGTCGCCTCGTGACTCTCGGAGATGATGTGGCAGCGCTCGTGGGCCAGCGATACCAAATCCCCCCGTTGGTACGGCACGAGCACGTCCAGCTTGGCGTCGGCGGACGAGGCGGCCTGGGCAATGGCGCCCACGAGCCCCTCTATGCCCTCTCCAGAGCGAGCGGACACGAACCGGGCGCTCGGATAACGCCTTTTAAGGCCAGCCAGCGTCTCGGCGTCCAGCAGATCGCATTTGTTGAAGGTGGCGATCGTCGGAATGCTCTGGGCCCCTATCTGGTCGAGAACCTCGCACACGGCCTCGATCTGCTCCTCGAACTCCGGCGAGGAGGCGTCGATCACGTGCAGGATAAGGTCGGCTCCGGTGATTTCGTCGAGCGTCGACTTGAAGGCCTCGACCAGGGTGGTGGGCAGCTTCTGGATGAAGCCGACGGTGTCGGTGACGGTGACCTCGCGGCCCTCGGGCAGTTCGAACTTGCGGGTGGTGGAGTCCAGCGTGGCGAAGAGCTTGTCGTAGCTGAGCACGTCGGCTCCGGTGAGCCGGTTGATGAGCGAGCTTTTCCCGGCGTTGGTGTAGCCGGCCAGTGCCACTTTGAACATGCCGCTGCCGTACCGACTCTCACGCTGCAACGAGCGCACGTCGGACAGGCGCTCAAGCTCGCGGCGAATGCTCGTGATGCGCTTGCGCACCATGCGGCGGTCCACCTCCAGCTGGCTTTCGCCCTCACCGAAGCGGGATCCCACGCCGCCTCCCATGCGGTTCGAAGCGAGGTGGGCCCACATGCCGCGCAGGCGCGGGTACAAGTACTGGTTCTGGGCGAGACGCACCTGCAGACGCCCCTCCTTGGAGGTGGCGTGCAGGGCGAAGATGTCCAGAATGAGGGCCGTACGGTCGATGACCTTCACGGACTTGTCCATGACCTTCTCCAGATTGGCCTGCTGGGAAGGTGTCAGCTCATCGTCGAAGATGACGAGGTCGGCCTCGTGCGACCGTGCCAGCTCGGCGATTTCGTCGGCCTTGCCCGTGCCGACGAAGGTGCGCGGGTTGGGCGCGTCCAAGCGCTGGGTCGTCGTGGCCACCACATCGGCTCCGGCCGTATCGGCCAGACGTTCCAGCTCGGCCAGGGAAGATTCCAAGGGCCACGGCAGCCCCGGGCGCTCGACGCCCACGAGAACGGCGCGCTCGCGGCGCTCCTCGGCCTTGGTGGCCGGACCCTTTTGGATGACGGATTCGTATTCGGTCATAGCATGCTCCTTTGCTTCAAGTAACGACGGATCCCATGAGGGGAAGGCGGTGCAAGTGGTCGTTACAGGCGCATGAGCATCACTCCTTAATCGTGGCGCGGCGTTGCGCCGGTGAAACGGGGGCTATCATAGCACAACAGCAGCGCCGGAGAAGCTCACGGCAGCACAATGGTTCCCGAGAAGCTCTCCGTTGCCGGTCCCGTCATGGATATCGTGCCATCCTCGTTCCAGCAGATGTGCAGTAGGCCGCCGCTCAACAGGAGATCGTTCTCCCTGCCGGCCCGACCGGTGAGGCAGGCGGCCGTGTTGGTGGCGCAGGCGCCGGTGCCACAGGCCAAGGTCTCGCCGCAGCCCCTCTCCCATACGCGCATGGCGATGCCCTCATCGGTGACGGAGGCGAACTCGACGTTGGTTTTCTCGGGAAATACGGGATGCGTCTCGAAGAAGGGGCCGGGAAGATCGATGCGCAGGGTCGAGAGGGATTTCTCAGCACCAGCGGGGAACAGCTCGTTGGGCAATGCCGCCCAATCGTCCACGAGGCAGACGGCGTGGGGGTTTCCCATGGAGACGCACACGAATTCGAAGGTTCCCCACGGCGAATCGAGGCGAAGATGCCCCACATAGGGCGCACCATCGGTCGCGCGGGAGTCCGGCGCGGCATCGACGGGCACGAGCACGGGATCCAAGATGGGCGCGCCCATGTTCACGGTCGCCTCGGTCATCTTCCCCTCCGCATCCACGGAAAAGGCGATAGGGCGCGGGCCGGCCAGGGTGTCGGCCACAAGGCTGCCCGAGGCAACGTCCGCCAGCTCGCGATCGACGAGGTACTTGGCGAAGCAGCGCACGCCGTTGCCGCACATTTGGGCCAAGGTGCCGTCGGCGTTGATGTAGTGCATGTAGCCGTCTCCCTCTTCCGAGAGAGCCGGCCGCACGAGGATGACGCCGTCGGCGCCGATGCCGAAGTGGCGGTCGCACAGATACGACACCTGCTCGTCGGTCAGATCAAGAGCGCAGTCGCGATCGTCGATGAAGACGAAATCGTTCCCGAGACCGTGCAATTTGGCGAAGGACAACTCCATGGGACGCTCCTTTTAGGCGGCAATTGAGGAGACGGAAGCTCTCCTCGACGACCCGGAAGGGCCGCTTCAACCATGGTAGGCGTCCAATGTTTCCAACTGGGAAAGAATCTCGGCAGCCACGGCTTCGGCATCGCCGACATCGGCGTTCACCCAGCGGATGCGCTTATCGCGGCGGAACCACGTACGTTGGCGCTTGCCGTAGCGGCGCGTGGCCGTCTTGATGGCCTGCACGGCCTCCTCTAGCGTGATGTTCCCATCCAGCGCCTCGACGATCTCCTTGTATCCGATGGCCTGGGGCGCCGTGACGCCGTCGCGGAATCCGGCGGCCAGCAGGCCCCGCACCTCGTCGACGAGCCCTGCGGCCACCATGGCATCGACCCGGGCGTCGATGCGCTCGTTCAGGATAGCCGGCTCCACGGCCAGCCCGAATTGCACGGCTGGAACGAAGGGCGCCACGGTGGCGAGCCGCTGTTTCTGCTCGGCGTAGCTGGCACCCTCCTCCAAAAGCTCGAAGGCACGCACGACGCGCCGCACGTTGTTGGGGTGGATGACGGCGGCGCTTGCGGGATCGCGCGCCTCCAGCGCCTCCCACAGGGCCTGGTTGCCGTGTTCCTCCGCATAGGCGGTCCAGCGTTCGCGGACGGGGTTTTCCACCTGGTCGCCCTTGGGGAAGGCGAAGTCGTCGATGGCCGCCTGCACGTACTGGCCGGTGCCGCCGCAGAGCACCGCTCTCTTGCCGCGGGCGTCAATATCGCGAATGCAGTGCCGGGCGAACGCCTGGAACAGGGCCGCCGAGTAGGGCTCGCCGGGATCAACGAGATCGAAGCCGTGATGGGGCACGCGGCGCTCAGATGCAGGAAGCTTGCCCGTGCCGACGTCCATGCCCCGGTAGATCTGCATGGAATCGGCGCTCACCACTTCCCCGCCGAGGCGCTCGGCGACGATCTGGGCCGCGTCGGTCTTGCCCGAGGCCGTGGGCCCCACGATGGCGATGACGGGTGCGGAAAGCTCAAGCATGGGCGATCGCGCCCGAGAGATACCAGGTGCGGGCTTCCTCGATGGTCACGGGCACGATGCGCCCCACCAAAGACGCCGCCTCCGTGCCGGAAGGCACCGGAGCGTGAACGGTCTGGTTCTTCGGGCTCTTGCCGGCCAGGATGGAATCGTCGCGCTTGGACGTGCCCTCGACCAGCACGGGCACCGTGGCGCCGAGCTCCGCCTGGTTCGCCTCGAAGGCCTTGCGCTGGACGAGATCCACGAGCCGGTCGAAGCGCTCCTGGATGACCTCGCGGGGCGTGTCGTCGTCCATCTCCGCAGCAGGCGTCCCCTCGCGCTTGGAGTAAATGAACGTGAACACCTGGCTGTAGCCGACTTCCTCCACGAGGCGATAGGTGTCCATGAAGTCCTCTTCGGTCTCGCCGGGGAATCCCACGATGATGTCCGTGGACAGGGCGATGTCGGGACGGGCGCGGCGAAGCTTCTCGATAAGGCCGAGGTAGTGTTCGCGGGTGTAGCGGCGGTTCATGGCCGAGAGGATGCGGTTCGAGCCCGACTGCACGGGAAGGTGCAGCGCCGGCATGAGCGAGGGCAGCGTGGCGAACAGCCCGATGACCTCGTCGGTGAGATCCTTCGGGTGACTCGTCGCGAAGCGGAGCCGCTCGATGCCCGCGGCGTCCACGGCCCGAAGGACATCCGCGAACCGCGGCTCGCCGTAGAGGTCGCGCCCGTACGAGTTCACGTTCTGCCCCAGCAGCGTGATCTCCTTGACGCCCGCTTCCACATAGGAGCGCGCCTCGGCGGCGATGTCGTCCAGGGGCCGCGACTTCTCGCGCCCGCGGACGTAGGGCACGATGCAGTAGGAGCAGAAATTGTTGCATCCCACGGTGATGGGCAGCCACGCCGCCCAGTCGTGCTCGCGCACCGTGGGCAGGGCGGAGGAGAACTCCGCTCCCCCCTCGATCACTTCGGCGGCGCGGCCGTGCTGTTCGATGGCGCGTCGGAGAAGCCCCGGCAAAGAGCCCAGATTGTGAGTGCCGAAAACCACATCGAGATGGGGAAGCGCCGCAAGCAGCTTGTCGCCGTCGCGCTGGCCGATGCAGCCGCCTACGGCGATGTAGCGCTTGTCAAGGGGCGTGCCGTCGCGCAAGGGGATGTTCTTCATGGAGGCGACCTGCCCGTAGAGCCTCGTGTCGGCAGCCTCGCGGACGCAGCACGTCATGAACACGACGATGTCCGCCTCCTCGATGGTTTCGACGGGCAGCGAGCCCAGGCCCTCCAGCATGCCGGCGACCCGCTCGGAATCGTGCTTGTTCATCTGGCAGCCGAAGGTGTGGATGCAGAAACGAGTTCCCTCGAAGACGTTGCTCATAGCAAAACCCTCTAATGGACCGCGGCCGCATCGACGATGGGGGCGATCGCGGCGGCGCCCCGCGGCTCGACGGCGAAGCGGATGGCCGTGCGGTACTCGCCGTCGATGACGATGTCCGCGAAGGAGGGGATGCAGCAGATCTCGATGCCCACCGGCGAGAGGAACCCGCGGGAGATGGCCACGGCTTTCACAGCCTGGTTCACCGCACCGGCCCCCACGGCTTGAATCTCCACCGACGCCCCGTCTTTGATCATGCCGGCGATGGCGCCGGCAACGGAGGCGGGAGACGATTTGGAGGATACTTTGAGGCACCCGATGGAGGGCTTGGTTTCAGTGGTAGACACAGCTGGTCCTTGTCGTTTGTGGTGCGGTTCTTCTCTGGATGTGGTTCGTTTAGCGGGCGCCCGTGGCGCCTTCAGCCCGAATATTCTACCTGTTGCACCCGAGTGGCGCAACCGCGCGCGCTTCCTTAGAGCGACGTGCGGATGGGAACGGTGATGCGGATGGCTTCCTGGCCCACGATGACCTCCGCCTCGCCCACCGCTTCCAGATAATACGTTTCCGCCACGGGCTCCATGAGCCGGCCGATGCCGCGCTTCAGCGTATCGATGTCCTCGGGAGCCAGACGCAGGGAGCGGGCGTTCTTAGAATTTCGCCGGCGCTCGGATGGGCGATGGGCCTGCCGCGGGAACGATTCGGCGGCCAAACGCTCGGTTAAGGGGTCGAGCGCAACGATGGCCCCGTCGAGAATGCGTCGGGCCGAGCGCTCGGAGAGCGGCAGCCCCAGGGCCTCGCAGCGGTCCGCGAGGTCATCGGGGCCGGCGGCCAGGGCGAGGCGCTTGACGAGGGGGATTCCCGTGCCGTCGCCCCCGAAGGCGCGCACGGCCGGGGAGAGCGAGGCGAGACCCAGTTGGTACAGCGTCGCTGCCACCTCCACCGGGGTGCCGAGGTACACGGAGAGGTCGCCGCGGTGCTCCAAGGCGAATTCCGCGGCCGTGCGCACGATGTTCTTGGGGCCGCGCATCGCCCACGAACCGGAAGGCTCCTGCTCGAAACGGGGAAACGTCGACTGATCCGCCTTCTCGGCGAGGCTTTCGGTGTCGGTGGCGACCGTGAGGCTGGTGCCGAGTCCCGGCTCCGATTGCAGCACCCGGGCCTCTTCGGCGTTCACGGAGATAGAGTAAAGGGCCATGCCGCGCCCGTGCATGCCCCACTTGTCCATATGCGCGCTATCGAGCTTCGAAGTGACGCGCGGTTCGAAGATGCGCTCGTGCTGGGCAGCGGGAATGCCCTGTCCGTCGTCGAGGACGGTGAGCAGACGTTCGTTGCCGGTCTTCTGAGTGGCGAGGAAGATGCGGCTGGCGCCGGCATCGCGGGCGTTGCGCAGAAGCTCGATGACCACGTCCTCGCTCGAGCGGATGTCCTGGGCGGCCTGGCGTCGTTCGGCCTCGGAGGACCGGAGGCGGACGAAGCCGTCTCCGAGGTCATCCTCGACCCGTAGACGGCTCTCGCCGCACACATCGTCTATGAAATCGCTGAGGGTATCGCCTTCCATGGCCTACTTGGCGTAGTCGACCGCACGGCTCTCGCGGATGACGACGACTTTCACCTGGCCCGGATACTGCATCTCGTTCTCGATCTGCTGGGCGATGTCGTGGGCCAAAACGACGGATTCGGCCTCGTCCACCACTTCCGGCTCTACCATGACGCGAACCTCGCGGCCTGCCTGGATGGCGTAGGTGCGCTCGACGCCCTTGTGGGAGTTCGCGATCTCCTCCAGCTTCTCGAGGCGCTTCACGTAGGCGTCCAGCGTCTCCTTGCGGGCGCCGGGGCGGGCGGCGGAGACGGCGTCGGCGGCCTGGATGAGCACGTCGACGACGGAGTTGGCCTCCACATCGTTGTGATGGGCCTCGATGGCGTGGACGATCTCGGGGCGCTCGCCGAAGCGACGGGCCAGATCGGCGCCGATGACGGCGTGGCTGCCCTCGACCTCGTGATCGACGGCCTTGCCGAGGTCGTGTAAAAGGCCGGCCCGCTTGACGGGGATGGGGTCGAGCCCGAGCTCGGAGGCCATGACCGAGGCCAGATAGGCCACTTCGAGCGAATGGTTCAGCACGTTCTGACCGAACGAGGTGCGATAGCGCAAACGTCCCAGGGTGTTGACGAGCTCCGGGTGGAGATCGTGGATGCCCGCATCGAACGTGGCCTGCTCGCCGGCCTCGTGCACCCGCTGGTTCACCAGCTTGACGGCCTTGTCGTACATCTCCTCGATGCGCGCGGGATGGATGCGCCCGTCGGCGATGAGGTTCTCCATGGTGACGCGGCCGATCTCGCGGCGCACCGGGTCGAAGCAGGAGATGGTGACGCACTCCGGCGTGTCGTCGATGATGAGGTTCGTGCCGGTCAGCTGCTCGAAAGAGCGGATGTTGCGGCCCTCGCGGCCGATGATGCGGCCCTTCAGATCGTCGGAGGGGATATGGATGGTGGACACCGTGCTCTCGGCGGAGTGGTCGGCGGCCACGCGCTGGATGGCGAGGCTCAAGATCTCGCGGGCCTTCTTGTCCGCCTCGGCCTTGGTACGCGTCTCGGCATCGCGAATGATGACGGCCGATTCGCGAGTGACCTCGTCGTGGATAGTCTCCAGCAGCTCCTCTTTGGCCTCCTGGGGGCTCATGCCCGCAGCGCGCTCGAGGGCCTGGTTGATCTCGATCTGGGCCTCCTCGCGATGGCGCTCGATGGCATTCTCGGCCTCTTCGACATCGCGCTCGCGGCGCTCGACCTGTCCCTGCAAAGACGAGAGCTGGTGCTCGCGGGCATCCAGCGACTCGACGCGGCGATCGAGGGATTCCTCGCGCTGGGCGATGCGGTTCTCGGCGGAGCGCACCTCGCGCATGCGCTCCTTGTTCTCCTTCTCCATCTCCTGCTTGTAGCGAAGGGCCTCGTCCTTGGCTTCCACGGCGGCTTCACGTCGGAGCGTCTCGGCTTGCTTCTTGGCATCCTCGACCAGGCTTGCGGCCTCGCGGGCAGCGTTCTTGGATGAGGAGCTGGCAATGAGTCGGTTGACGATGAAACCGAGGACCAAGCCGATGACGATAGCGACGATCAAAAGCACGATCGTGATGGGATCCATGGCTGTTTCCTCCTTTCATCTGGGCTTTCATACCCATTTCATGTCATAAAAAATGCCCGTGGCCGGGCATGAGCATAACTGCGCGAAGATACGAGGAATATGAAATTCTCTATCTTGAATGCCCGGGAGGGCACGTATGCTCTAAAGCCACGGCTCACAGTATAGCGTAAGGCCGCGGCTTTAGACAGACTCTCGTGGGTTTGTGTCATGAATGGCCCATCGAACCGCACATCAGGCCGCGTTCCCGCTCCTCGAACCACGTGCGAGAGGCGGTAGCGGCGACGTCGGTGGAAAATCCTTGGGATACGAGGCGGCGGAAGGCGGCCTCTCGGGCGCGCTTGGCTTTAGGCGGCCGACGCCGCAGGGCGGCCAGGGCGCGGCCCACTTCGAAGTCCCTCCCCTTCCGCTCGTGCTCGACCCAGGAATCGAGGGTGGCTGGGTCGATGCCGAGCTCCTCGATCTCCCGTTCGGCATCGCGAAGCCCCCGGTCGGCCGCAAGCTTCATGCGGACGAGGGCGTCGGCGTAGCGTCGATCGTCCACCGCCCGTACGCGCACGGCGCGCTGAAGGGCCTCCTCCACCACTGCCGCAGGAAAGTCGTCCTTCAGCAGGCGCTCGCGCAGGTAGGCCGTGGAGCGCTCGCGAACCGCGGCCCATCGGAGGATCTTCTGGTACGCGTCTCGGGCCGTCTTCCCCTCCTCGCCGCTCAGAGCGCTCTCCCGCTCCTCTCCACGAGAGGAGCGGGAGAGATCCTGCGCGCAAGACGCCCCTGTATCCCTGCCGCAAACGGCGTCGTCCTCGGCAGGGTGCGGCCAAGCGGCGATTTGCGCGCACGGTTCCTCTGAGGGAGGGGCGGCTTCCAGGGCGGCGATATCCGCCCTGAGCGCTGCGAGTATGTCGGCCTTGGACGCCACGATGCGTTACTTCTTCTTGCCGCTCTTGGGCGCCGGCGTGAACGACTCGTTTTCGGCCGGACGCTCGATGACGGGGATCTCGTAGGCCTCGCGGACCTTGTTCTCGAGCTCCTCACGCAGGTCGGGGTTCTCCTTGAGCGTCTGCTTGGCCGCCTCGCGGCCCTGGCCCAGGCGCTCCTCGCCGTAGGTGTACCAGGCGCCGGACTTCTTGGCCACGCCGCATTCCACGGCCATATCGACGATGCAGCCTTCCCGAGAGATGCCCTCGCCGTACATGAGATCGAACTCCGCTTGGCGGAAAGGAGGAGCCACCTTGTTCTTGACCACCTTCGCCCTCACGCGATTGCCGACCACATCGCCGTTCTGCTTGATAGAGTCGATGCGGCGAATGTCGATGCGAACCGAGGAGAAAAACTTCAGGGCGCGTCCGCCGGTGGTCGTCTCCGGGTTGCCGAACATGACGCCGATCTTCTCGCGCAGCTGGTTGATGAAGATGCAGGTGGTGTTCGATTTCGACAGCGACCCGGCCAGCTTGCGCAGGGCCTGGGACATGAGCCGAGCCTGAAGGCCCACGGTGGTATCCCCCATCTCGCCCTCGATTTCGGCACGGGGAACGAGCGCCGCCACAGAGTCGACGATGACGCAGTCGATAGCGCCCGAGCGCACGAGCATATCGCAGATTTCCAGCGCCTGCTCGCCGGTGTCGGGCTGGGAGATGAGCACCTCGTCGATATCGACCCCGATGCGCGCGGCGTAAACGGGATCGAGGGCGTGCTCGGCATCGATGAAGGCAACGATACCGCCCAGCGCCTGAGCCTCCGCGAGAATCTGCAAGGCGAGCGTTGTCTTGCCGCTTGACTCGGGACCGTAGATTTCGATGATGCGGCCGCGGGGCACGCCTCCGATGCCGAGCGCGGCATCGAGCGGCAAGGCGCCCGTGGGGATGACCCCGATGTTGAGATCGGCGCCTCCCTCGCCGAGGGTCATGATAGAGCCCTTGCCGAATTTGGACTCGATTTGATCGGTGGTGAGTTTGAGCATCTTTTCTTTATCTTCGTTCATGACCTCTCCTTGTCTGGGCCAGGCGAACAAATGGCCTGTTTTCATCATTATACGAACAAACGTATGCACGTCAAGAGGTGATTCTCAAAAACCAGTTCCCTCTGTGCGCGAAAACAGCATAACGGTACGCGACCGCAGCAATGACGCGGGAATGTCTCATTTGAGTCCTCGCGCCGACCGTACCGCTGTCGCACTCTCGTCGCAGAGCGCCCGTGCGCTCTCGCCAAAACCGCGGCGCTGTCAGAAGCTCGCGAGCGCCTCTTCCATCGTGCGCAGGGCGATCAGCACCGTCTGCAGGCGCACGGCCTCGCGGCCGCCTTCGAAATGATGGCATGCTGCATGGGTCTTTTTGGCCGTGGCGCAGCCGATCCACACCGTGCCCACCGGCTTGCCGGGCTCGGCGCCCGTCGGTCCGGCGATGCCCGTGACCGCCACCGAGACATCGCTGCCCAGCTCGCGCAGGGCGCCACGGGCCATCTGCAGGGCCACCAACTCGTCGACGGCCCCCTGTCGCGCGAGCACGTCCTCGGAAACGCCGAGAAGTTCGGCCTTCACCTCGTTCACGTAGCTCACGATGCCGCCGCGCACCGAGGCCGACGACCCGGGCACGGAAGTGAGCATGGCCGCGATGAGGCCGCCGGTGAGGCTCTCGGCTGTGGCCACCGTGGCCCCTGCGGCCGTCGCCTTCTCGACGATGATGCGCGCCTGCTCGTCGATGGCCTTCTGCAGCGCCGCGATCTCGGTGGGTGCCGCAGAAGGGGCGGCCGCCTTTGCGGTTTTGCCCCCCGCGCTCCCCTTCAACAGATGGCGCGCCTTTACGAGATAGTCGAGCATGGACATGACCGTCAGGATGAGCGCGATGACCATGACGGTCCAGGACAGCACGAACATGGGGTTGGTGAAGGCGCCGGCCGCCGTGGTGAACGTGAGCGAGTCCTTGAGAAGGAACAGCACGATGGCGATGATCTGGAACACCGTCTTGGCCTTGCCGTACCAGCTGGCGGCGATGACCGTGCCCTTGCTGGCCGCCACCATGCGGATGCCCGAGACGATGAACTCGCGGGCAAGGATGATGAGCACGGGCCAGCCGGGCAGCACGGCCAGCTCCACCAGGGCGATGAGCGCCGCCGTGACGAGGATCTTATCGGCCAGGGGATCCATGAACTTCCCGAAGTCGGTCACTTCCCCGCGGCTGCGGGCGAGATATCCGTCGATCCAATCGGTGCAGGAGATGAGAATGAAGATGCCGGCGGCGATGACGCACTTCGCCTCCATGGTGATGCCCGGCAGGCCCACCCATTCGGGCCAGGGGCTCAGGATCGCCAGCACGAAGACCGGCACCAGGCAGATGCGGATGAGCGTGACGATGTTCGCCGGCGTCCAGAGCTTGTCCGGAGCCGTGGGCTGGATGGTGGTCATGGCCTACTCGCCTTCCATTTCGTAAAGCAGGGTATCCGCAATGGTGCAGGGAACGAACGCGCCGATCTCGCCGCGGGACACGTAGGTGACGCCGTCCACTTCGGGCGCCTGGCATTGGGCGCGACCGAAGCGCTGGCCGTCCTCCTCGGTTCCCTCGACGAGCACGATCGCCCCCTTCCCGATGCGCTCGGCGATGCGGGGCCCGCAGGCGGCATCGGCGGCGTCGCGCAGCACCTGGGCCCGCTCGGCCTTCTCGTCCTCGTCGATCTGGTTCGGCAGGTCGAAGGCGGTGGTGCCCTCCTCGCGGGAATAGGGAAAGACGCCGACGTAATGGAACAGCCCCTCGGAGACGAAATCGAGGAGCTCCTCGAACTGCTCGTCGGTTTCGCCGGGAAATCCCGCGATGAGCGTTGTGCGCAAGGTGATGTCGGGCACCGCGGCCTCGATGCGCTCGATGAGGGCGCGAAACGCTGCGGCATCCCCTCGGCGGTTCATGGCCCGAAGGATCGGTTTGCTCACGTGCTGCAGGGGAATGTCCAGATAAGAGCAAACGTTCTCGCGGGCCGCCATGACGGAGAGCAGCTCGTCGGTTGCGCCCTCGGGCTGCAGGTACATGATGCGGAACCACGTGTCGGGGTGCGCCTCGGCCAGCGTGTCGACGAGCCACGCGAGGTCGCGGCCGTCGGGAAGGTCGGCGCCCCAGCGTCCGGTGTCCTGGGCGATGAGCACGATCTCCCGGGCGCCGGAGGCGATCTCGCGCTCGACGTCCTCGGCGATCTGCTCGTACGGGAAGCTGTGGTAGCGCCCGCGAATGTAGGGGATGGTGCAATAGGAGCAGAAGCGGTCGCAGCCGTCGGATATCTTCACGTAGGCGAACGTCCGGCCCTCCCCTTCCGCCGGCTCGCCCCCAACGGCCGCTACGGGAAGGGAGATCCTCAAAGCGCGCGCCACCACTTCCGCGATATCGTCCTCGCGACTGCAGGGCACAAACGCCGACGCCTCCGTCAGCTCCGCGGCCAGGTCGTCCCCGTAACGGGCCGGCATGCAGCCGGCGACGATGAGAACGGCGCTGCCCTCATCCACTTTGGGCAGGGAAGCGGCCTCGAAGATGGCATCGATGCTCTCCTCGGTGGCCGCCTGGATGAACGAGCAGGTGTTCACGATGATGGCGTCGGCGCTGGACGCCTCTTCGGTCACGGAGAAGCCGGCTTCGCGCAAGCGCCGCGCCATGGCGGCCGAGTCCACCTCGTTCTTCGCGCACCCCATCGTGATGAGGCAGACGGAGGGCACCGCGCTGTCGCGCGTCGTATCGATCACGTCTGTAGCCCTAGCGATAGTTAACGTACTGCAGCGGCTGCCCGTAGTCCTGGCCGCGCAAGAAGGCGATGACCTCCTGCAACGTGTCGCGAGAGGGAGAGCTCACCCGCAGCTTGTCGCCCTCGATGGTCACCTTGCACTTGAGCTTCTGGGCCTTGATGTCCTTGTTGATCTTGCCCGCGGTCTCCTTGTCGATGCCGTTGACCACCGTGGCGCACCGGCGCACCCCGCCGCCGGAGGAAGGCGTGGAATCCCCCCACTTCACGGCGGTAAGATCGATGCCGCGCTTGATGAGCTTGCTGCCGATGACGTCGATGACCTGAGAGGCCACGAAATCGGCCGGCGCGGTCACCGTCAGGGTGCCGGCGCTTTTGTCCAGGGAGATCTCGGCGCCCGAGTCCTTCAGATCGTAGCGCTGGGCGAGCTCCTTTCGGGCCTGCTGGAAGGCGTTGTCCACCTCCTGCATATCCACCGTGGAGACGATGTCGAAGCTGGATTCTTTAGCCATGGGTTGATTGCCTTTCTCGATGGGCCCGCTAGGCCGCGCTGTCGGAGGAGTCCTCGCCGGAGTCGGACGAGTCGCCATTTCCGGAGGTGTCGGAGGAACGGTCGCTTGTGCTGGAGTCGTCGCTCGAGGAATCCGAGCTGGAGGAGGAGCCGGAATCCGAGTCGCCGGAGCTATCCGAGGAGGCGCCGGCCACGCCGTTGGCGCGCTTCCAATCGTTGAGCACGTCCTCGAAGTTGACGGTGTAGGTGTAGACGCCGCGGCCGTTCTGATCCTCGGCCTTCACCTCCTCGCCGTCGAGGGTGAGCTTGACGGCGGCGATGTCCTCGTCATCGCCGGAAAGCACGAACTTCAGCGTCCCGGTCACATCGAAATCGGCCGTCTTGGGCCCGGTGACATCGCCCGCCTCCACGGTC
This sequence comes from Adlercreutzia sp. CNCM I-6207, assembly GCF_977072305.1. Classification (NCBI taxonomy): domain Bacteria; kingdom Bacillati; phylum Actinomycetota; class Coriobacteriia; order Eggerthellales; family Eggerthellaceae; genus Adlercreutzia; species Adlercreutzia sp. CNCM I-6207. Next base: position 48,775 of record NZ_CDRVLZ010000010.1, on the reverse strand, counting down.
TTGCCGTCCTGGACGACCTCGATGTAGACGCTTGAGCCCTCGGGCACGTTGTAGCTGAACTTGGCGCTCGTCGGCGCCACGGGCTGCTGGGTGGGCGCCGTTGCGTCGCCTGCGCCCTCGTTTGCGGCACCGGTATCGGTGCCGGCGGGGTTCTGCATGCCGGAGATGGGCACCGTGGGCACATCGCTCTCCGGCGCCGCACGGTTTCCGAAGGCCAGGATGATCACGAGGACGAGCAGGCCCACGATGATGGCGCCCACGATGATGAGCGGCAAATACGAGCCGATGTTCGCCGCGATGCCCGGGGCCTGGCGCCCTTGGACGAGGTTGGTGTACTGGGGCTGCGGAGCCGCCCTGCCCGGGCGGGCCGAGGAACCGCCCAAGCCGGAACGGCCAGAGCGCGGGGAGCCCGCGTAATCGTCTCGGTAGGAGCCCCGAGAGGATCCCCGGTCGCGGCTGGAGGGCAGCGCGACCGTGCGTCCGGCATCGCGGGGGCGCTCGCGACGGTTGCTCGCCGGACGGCGGCCCGTCTCGAACTGGTAGACCTCTTCCCGGTAGGCGCGGGTGACCTCCGTGGGGTTCAGCCCCACCAGGCGCGCGTAGGCGCCCACCATGTTCGACGTGTAGCCGCGCGGGGGCATGCGGGCGAAATCGCCCTCCTCGATGGCGCGCAGGATATCCGGGCGGATGCGCAGCTTGCGGGCGGCCGTGGACAAATCGAGTCCTTTGCGCTCGCGGGCATGGGCAAGCGCCTCGCCGAATGATGTCTGTCTCGCCACGATGGTCTCCTCTGTGTTTTCCGTTGGCCGTTGCGGTGCGGTTCCGTTCCGGCCTATTCGTCAGCGGCCTCGAAGGCCTTCAGTGTTTCCAGTTCCATTTGGTCGACGAGCACCTCGCGCGGGCGGCTTCCGTTGGCCGGGCCCACGATGCCCTTTTCTTCCAACTGATCCATTATACGTCCAGCTCGCGCGTATCCGACCTTCAAGCGACGCTGAAGGTTGCTCGTGGAGCCCAAATCGCTTGAAACCACCACATCGGCGGCCTCCCACAGAAGCGGATCGTCGGCCTCGGAGCCCCCCTCCCCCGAAGGCGAGGAGTCGCCCAAGGTCACGACGTTGGTCTTCAGGATCTCGGAGTGGTACTCCGGCTCGCCCTGGCTCTTCAGGTGCGCCACCACGGCGGCGATCTCGTCGTCGGGGATGTAGGGGCCCTGGATGCGGATGGGCTTGGGGTACTCCGGCTTGGCCAAGAGCATGTCCCCCATGCCGATGAGGTTCTCGGCGCCCGTGGAGTCGAGGATGACGCGGGAGTCGATGCCCGAGGCCACGGTAAGCCCGATGCGGCAGGTGATGTTCGCCTTGATGAGGCCCGTGACCACGTTGGTGGAGGGGCGCTGGGTGGCGATGATGAGGTGGATGCCGGCCGCGCGGGCGAGCTGGGCGATGCGGCTGATGGAGAACTCGACCTCCTTGCCCACGTTCATCATGAGGTCGGCCAGCTCGTCGATAACGATGACGATGTAGGGAATGGGCTCGCCGTAGGGGTTCTCCGGCGGCTCCTCCCCCCTCTTCTCCGCGGCCTCGTCGGCGGCCTGGGCCGCCCGGGCCTTCTCGTTGAAGGTGATGATGTTGCGCACGCCGCACTTCGAGAACATCTTTAGGCGCCGCTCCATCTCGGCCACGGCCCAGGAAAGGGCGCTGGAGGCTTCGCGGCACTCGGTGACCACGGGGACGTACAAGTGCGGGATGCCCTCGTAGGGGGCGAACTCCACGCGCTTGGGGTCCACCATGATGAAGCGCACCTCGGCCGGGGTCGCGCGCATGAGGATGGACATGATCATGGAGTTCACCTCCACCGACTTGCCCGAGCCGGTGGTGCCGGCGATGAGCACGTGGGGCATCTTCGCCAGGTCGTGGACGATGGCGTGGCCCTCCACGTCCTCGCCGATGGCCACCTGCAAAGGCCCGGGGCCCGCAGCGGCGAGCACGTCGGGGAGATACACCATCTGGCGGTTGCGGTTGGGCACCTCGATGCCGACGTAGTTGGTGCCGGGGATGGGGGCGAAGATGCGCACGCCAGGAGCGGCGAGCGCCAGCGCGATGTCATCGGTGAGGTTGGTGACCTTGCTCACGCGCACGCCGGAGGGCAGGTCCACCTTGAACAGCGTCACCGTTGGGCCCTCCACCCAGCCGACCACGCTCGCCATGACGCCGAAGTCCTCCAGGGTCCCCTGCAGTTCGGCGGCTACGTCCCGCAGCTCCTCCTCGGTAGAGCCGCGACGGGCGCCGCCGGTGGCGAGGAGAGTCATGGGAGGCAGCTGGAAGCCGTCCTTGGAGATCGGTTGGGCGGGCGCCTCCTTCTTTTTCTTGGGGGCCGTCTTCTTGCTCACGGGCTTCGTCTTCGCGGCTTCGCGCTCGGCGACCTCGGCCTCCTGCCGGCGCCGCCCGAGCTTGCGGGTCATGGGAGCGGCTGGCTCCACGGCGGAGATGTCCTCCACCTCGGCCACCTCGCGCGGATCAGGGGCTTGGATGGGCACGAGGCCGTCCGTCTTCTGGGCGCCCAGCTGCCGCGTGACGGCCGCATCGGACACGGTGTCGGCTGCAGCCCCGCGGGAGCGCCGCCGCGGTTGCTCGTCCAAGGAGATGCGGGCGGTGGGCGCCCCATGGGCTGCCGGGGGCAGATCGGCGGACTCGGCCATGGTCGTCAGCGGCGGCTTGCCCCTCCCCCGCCTCATAGATCCGAAGGCATCGGGAATGAGGGAGGCGGCACCCTCGCCGTCCAAGTCGTAGCGGGCGCGCACCTTCTCCAGAAACGCGGAGATGGAGAATCCGATGACGATGACGCCGACGATGGCCACCCCGATGAGCAGGATGGCGGAGATGGCCGGCCCGAAGAGCGTGAGCCCCACCCAGGCGAGCGCCGCCCCCACATAGCCGCCATGGTTCACGAGCGCGATGCGGTCGAACAGGGCGGCAGGTCCTGTGCCGGTCGTCGGCGTGAACAGGGCGATGATGCCGAGCAGCGCCACGAGGATGAGCGAGAGGCCCAGCGTGACGCGCAGCGACATGCGCTCCGACTGCATGCGGTACAGAACGGCGCCGCCGATGGCGACGAGGAAGAAGGGCATGATGTAGCAGCCCACGCCGAAGACGACGTGGAGCGACTCCGAGAGGAAGTCGGTCACGATGGCCCCGGCCGGAGCCGCGGCCGCGATGAACAGCACAATGCCCAAAATGATGAAGCCGACGCCCACGATGTCGCGGCGCGTGCGGTCGTCCAAGATGCGGGGCTCGGCCTCCACGGCGCGGCTGCGGGCCGCGGCGGATTTGCGCGTGCCGCTCTTCGACAGGTTCCCCGAGGCCTTCTGGGCGCTCGTCTTCTCTTTGTTGGTGCTCGTATTGCGCGCCACGGTGCCTCTAGACCTCCAGCAGGTTCACGACGACCATGGGACGCTGCTTGGTGCGCTCCCAGAGAAGCGAGAGCAGCGCGTCGCGGGCGGCCTTGCGCAGTTCTTTCGCGCCTCCGTCCTTGGAAAGGCACTTGCGCAGAGCATTGGCCACGGTGTTCTCGGCCTCGTGGGCCAGATAGTAGTCGTCGCCGCCGGTAATGCCGTGCATGGACACCTGCACCTGGCCGACGAGCTTGCGATCCTTCATGTTCACGGCCGCGGCCACCGAGGCGAAGCCCTGGTTGCCGAGCGTGTTGCGCTCGTCCAGCACGTCCTGGGAGGTGTCGCCCACCGAAAGGCCGTCCACGTAGACGATGCCCGAGGGCACGCCCTCGCCGCGCTCGACGCCCCGGGCGGAAAGCTCCAGGGAGTCGCCGTTTTCAAGTACGTAGATGTTGTCCGGGTCGACGCCGGTGGCCTCGGCCAGCTTCGCGTGGGCCCGCAGGTGCGTGGCCTCGCCATGGACCGGCATGAAGTTCTTCGGCTTCACGATGGAGAGCATGATCTTCAGCTCCTCGGCCCCGGCATGACCCGACACGTGCACTCGCGCCCGGCTCTTGTCGTACACGTCGGCGCCGATCTTGGCCAGCTGGTTGATGACCCGGGTGACGGCCTTCTCGTTGCCGGGAACCGGCGTGGCCGAGATGATGACCGTATCGCCCTCCTCGATCTCGATGGTCTTGTGCTCGCCGTTGGCGATGCGGGCCAGAGCCGACAGCGGCTCGCCCTGGCTGCCGGTGCACATGATGACCACCTGCTCGGGCGGGATGCCCTTCAGGTCGTAGGCGTCGATGAGGTTGTCGTCAGAGATGTTCAGGTAGCCGAGCCGCCGCGCGATGTCGGTGTTCTGGATCATGGAGCGGCCCGTGACCACCACCTTGCGGCCGTTCTTCACCGCCGCATCGCAGATCTGCTGCATGCGGTGGATGTGGCTCGCGAAGCTGGCGATGATGACGCGCCCCTTGGCCTGAGAGATGATCTGCTCCAAGGTCTTCCCCACCTCGGCCTCGGACGGGGTGAAGTTCGGATTTGTGGCATTGGTGGAGTCGCTCATCATGAGATCGACCCCCGTCTCCGAGAAGCGGGCCAGGGCGCCGAAATCGGTGGTGATGCCGTCGATGGGGGTCTGGTCCAGCTTGAAGTCGCCGGTGTGCAAAACGTTGCCGGCCGGGCTCTGGATGAACAGGCCCACCGCGCCGGGGATGGAGTGGTTCACGGCGAAGAAGTCCACCGTGAAGCAGCCGAGCTTGACCTCGTCGCCGGGCTTGATCTCGATGAGCTTGGCGTTCTTCACGCGGTGCTCGGCGAACTTGCCCTCGATGAGGCCGAGCGTGAGCTTCGTGGCGTAGATGTTCACCGTGCGGTCGAGATCCTTCAGAAGGTAGGGCAGCGTGCCCGTGTGGTCCTCGTGGCCGTGGGTGATGACGATGCCGCGCAGCTTGTCGGCGTTCTCCAGCACATAGGTGTAGTCGGGCAGGATGAGGTCGATGCCCGGATGGTCGTCGTCGGGAAACATCAGGCCCGCGTCGTCCAAGATCATGTCGCCGTTGCACTCGAAGGCGGTCATGTTCTTGCCGATGGCGTCAAGACCGCCGAGCGGGATGATCTTGAGCTTCGCGTTCGGGTCCTTGCCCGCCTTCGAGCCGCGCCGCGGCTTTCGGCTGCCGGAGGGGACTTCCTTGGCCGCCGCTGTCTCGCCGCGCGAGAGCTGCGGGCGCTTGCGCTCCAGGTTCACACGCTTGAAGGAGGTGTTGTTCTTGCGGCGATCGTTGTTGCGCCGGTTGGCGTTCTTGCCGCTGCCGCCCTCCGTGCGGCCGTTCTGCTTCTCTTGGTTTTCTTTGGTCATTCAATGCCTCTTTCTAAAGGTAGTAACGCGCAAAAACGCCGACCCGAGGGCATCGGGCCGGCGTCGCATCTTCAATGGTGGACGATTCTAGTCAAGAACACCGACCTCGCGCATGATGGAGGCCAGGCGCGCCGACTGCTCCGGCGTGGCGTCCACGAGCGGCAGGCGCACGCCGCCGACGGGGAAGCCGACAAGGCTCAGGGCCTCTTTCACGAGGATGGGATTCGAGGTCTCGAACAGGCCCTTCATGAGCGGCATCAGGGCCTCGTTGGCCTCACGAGCCGCATCCCACTCGCCCTTGGCGGCCAGATCGACGATGGCCTTCATGCGATCGGGCGCGACGTTGCCGATGGTGGAGATGACGCCCACGCCGCCCAGCTCCATGATGTCGAGGGTGGACGAGTCGTCGCCGGAGTACACGTCGAAACCGGCCGGAGCGTTGTCGATGATGTACTTGATCTGCTCGAAGTTGCCCGAGGCCTCCTTGATGGCCACGACGTTGTCGCAGTTGTGGGCCAAGCGCAGGGTGGTGTCGCCCTCCATGTTGATAGAGCAGCGCCCGGGGATGTTGTACAGGATGATGGGCATGTCCGTAGAATCCGCGATGGTCTTGAAGTGGCGGTACAGGCCCTCCTGCGGAGGCTTATTGTAGTAGGGCACGACGCACATGAAGCCATCGACGCCCTGCTTGGCGGCATCTTGGGCGAAGTACACGGTGTCGGCCGTGCAGTTGTCGCCGACGTTCGCGATGACCGGGATGCGGCCGTTCACGGCGCGCACCACGGCGCGGAACAGCTCGAGCTTCTGGGGATAGAACACCGTGGGGCTCTCACCGGTGGTGCCGTTGACGATAAGGGCGTCGGCGCCGCCGCGCACGAGTCGGTCGGCCAGCTCCTGGGCCCGGTCGAGATCGAGTTCGAGGTCGGCGTTGAACGGGGTGACCATGGCCGGAATCATGCGGCCGAAGCGAGGATCGCGCTTGAACTCCATGGAAGTATCTCCTTAAACAAACTCGGGGGGCGTGGCTGCCCTAGCACAGCTCTATTATGCCATGGTTGGCTCGACGGAGAAACGCGAGCGCCCGTAAGTCCGTCAAACGCACAACCTGCGCGGATAAGGTGCTGCCCCAAGCAGGCACTGCCCTTGCGTCTGTTCCGTAGGGGCTGACCTTGGTCAGCCCAGGCGAGCGGAACGATCATGCGAGACAAAACAGGGGCGACCAAGGCCGCCCCCTACGGATGGCGTCTGCGAACGAATGGGGGCTGAGAGTCTAATTCATAAAGTTCTCAAGGCCGACGATGAGGCCGTCGCGCTCCCCCACGCTGCGGATGCCCAGCAGGACGCCGGGCATGTAGGAAGTGCGATCCCACGAGTCGTGACGGATGGTGAGGGTTTGGCCCAGCGAGCCGAAGATGACCTCCTGGCTGGCCACAAAGCCCATGGAGCGCACGGAGTGCACGGGCACGCCGTCGATAAGCGCCCCGCGAGCACCCTCGGCACCGGCGATCTCGGTCTCGCGGCCGGGGGCCTCGCTCACGCGCGGGGCACGCGCCTTTGCGATGATCTCGGCGGTGCGCACGGCGGTGCCGGAGGGCGCGTCCTTCTTGTTGCAGTGGTGGTACTCGATGACCTCGGCCTCTGGGAAATAGGGCGCGGCGGCCTTCGCGAACTCCATCATGAGAACCGCGCCGGTGGTGAAGTTCGGCGCGTAGAACAAACACGTCCCCGGCGCCGCCGAGGCGGCCAGCCCCTCCAGCGTCTCGTTGGAAAGCCCCGTCGTTCCCACCACGCAGTCGACCCCCCGCGGCAGCGCCACCGAGAGATTGCCCGCCACCACGTTCGGCTGCGTGAAGTCGACGAGCACATCGACGTCCGTCGCATCCAGCGCCTCTGCCAGCGTGCCGAACACCGGGAAGGGCGCCTCCTTGGCATGGGGATCGATGCCGCAGACCACATTCATGTTATCCGCAGCCGTTACCGCATCAACCACCGCCGAGCCCATGCGCCCCGCATAACCCGCCACCGCAACCTTAATCATAGGAAACCTCCCATACACCAGTCAGATTCAACAAGAAGCGTGAACGCTATTGTAAAGCAACAACGTGAGAGCGAAGAGGAGACAGGGGGCGCCTTGACCGAGCGAGTTCCGCAGACGGTATCGAAGGCGCGATGATGCAGGGAGCAATGCAGCTAGCGCGCCTTCGATACCGGCGAGGACTGTCTGAGCGAATCAAGGTGCCCCCTGGCTCCTCTCCGGGAGTGTCGCGGCGTGAACTTCTACCTAAGCAATCCGAACCATCTAGGCATCCCCGGTTTCTCTTTCGCTGGGGCGTTAGGGGAGACTAAGGTCTGCCCCTACAGGACGGTGCCGGCGTAGCGGATTCCGATTGCAACAAGAAAGGGCCGCAATCGCGACCCTTTCCATAAAACGCTAGTTGCTGCTGCCGCTCTCGTGGCGACGACGCGGCGTGCGGCCGGCGCGGCCGGGACGGTTGTCCTCCCGACGCTCGCGGCGCTCGTGACGCTCGCCCTTGTCGCGCGGAGCCGGGGACGCGGAAGCCGGCGCGTCCGGCTTGTCCAGGCGGTCCAGCGAAATCTTACCCGTCTTCGGGTCGATCTCGAGCACTTCCACCTTCACGATGTCGCCCAGGCTCAGCACGTCCTCCACCTTGCCGACGCGGCCGTTGGCCACGCGCGAGATGTGGAGCAGGCCGTCCTTGCCCGGCGTGAGCTTCACGAAGGCGCCGAAGTCCTTGATGCCGACGACCTCGCCCTCGAAGACCTCGCCCACCTCGGGCTCCTTCACAATGCCGAGGATCATGTCCTTGGCCGCCTGCATGGCGGTGCCGGAGACGGCGCCCACGTGGATGGTGCCGTCCTCCTGAATGTCGATGGAGGCGCCGGTCTCCTCCTGGATGCCGCGAACCACCTTGCCGCCGGAACCGATGACGTCGCGGATCTTGTCCACGGGGATCTTGATGGTCTCGATGCGCGGCGCGGTCTCCTTCATCTCGGCACGCGGGCCGTCGATGGTCTCAAGCATGGCGGCCAGGATGAAGGCGCGGCCCTCGTGGGCCTGCTTCAGGGCGCGGGCCAAAATCTCGACGGACAGGCCCTTGGCCTTGTTGTCCATCTGCAGGGCGGTGATGCCGTTAGGGGTGCCGCAGACCTTGAAGTCCATGTCGCCGAGGAAGTCCTCGATGCCCTGGATGTCGGAGAGGATGACCACGTCGTCGCCCTCCTTGATGAGGCCCATGGCCACACCGGAGACGGGCGCGGAGATCGGCACGCCGGCGTCCATCAGGGCCAGGCAGCTTCCGCACGTGGAGGCCATGGAGGAGGAGCCGTTGGACTCGAGCACCTCGGAGACCACGCGGATGGCGTAGGGGAAAGTGTCGGTGTCGGGCAGCACGGGCACCAGTGCGCGCTCGGCCAGGGCGCCGTGGCCCACCTCGCGGCGCTTAGGCGCCCCCATGCGACCGGTCTCGCCGGTGCAGTAGGGCGGGAAGTTGTACTGGTGCATGTAGCGCTTGCCCTCTTCGGGCCAGATGGTGTCGAGGCGCTGCCACTCGTTGAGCATTCCCAGGGTGCACACGGACATGACCTGGGTCTGGCCGCGCTGGAACAGGCCCGAGCCGTGCACGCGGGGCAGATACCCCGGCACGATGTACAGCGGGCGGATCTCCTCGGGGGTGCGGCCGTCGACGCGCTCGCCGGTCTCAAGGATCATGGCGCGCATGGCCCGCTTCTCGAGGGCCTTGAGGGCCGCCTTGATGTCGGAGCCCCAGGCAGCGCGCTCCTCCTCGGTGAAGTCGTTCTCGATGATGGAGGACTTGAGTTCTTCCACCTTCTGCATGCGTGCGGCCTTGTCGGCGTCCTTGAGGGCCGCGGACATCTCGTCGAGATGCGCGTCGACGCGCTCGGCCACCGACGGGTCGGCGGCGTGGATGGTGTAGTCCATGGGGGTGGGGTTCACCTTGGCAAGGAAGGCGGCCTGCTTCTCGCAGAAGGCGGCGATGGCCTCCTGGCCGAAGGTCATGGCGGCCAGCATGTCCTCCTCGGAGATCTCGGCAGCGCCGGCCTCGACCATGGAGATGTAGTCGGCGGTGCCGGCGATGGTGAGCTCCAGATCGGAGTTCTCCTGCTCGGAGACCGTGGGGTTCACGATGAACTCGCCGGTCTCGATGTCGCGGCCGATGCGGACGCAGGCAGCAGGGCCGTCGAAGGGCGCGCCGCCTACGAGGAGCGCCGCCGAGGCGCCGGCCACGCAGATGGTGTCGGGCAGGTTCTCGCCGTCGATGACGAACGGGGTGGCCACGATGTGCACCTCGTTCTTGTAGCCGTCCGGGAAGCCCGGGCGGATGGGGCGGTCCACCATGCGGGCCACGAGCGTGCCGTGGTCGGACGGCTTCGCCTCGCGCTTCAGGTAGCCGCCGGGGATGCGGCCCACGGCGTACATCTTCTCGATGTAGTCCACCGTGAGCGGGAAGAAGTCGTAGTCCTTCTCCTGGCTGGAGACGACGGCGGTCACGAGAACGCTCGTGGCACCGCAGGTCACGAGCACGGCGCCGGTGGCCTGCTTGGCCAGCTCGCCGGTCTCGAGACGGTACTGCTTGCCGTACAACTCGAATTCTTCGACAATTTTCGTCATAACGCTTTTCTTTCTCTTCAACTCCCCCGCCTCATTGCGGAGGACTTCTTCGGGTGCGGCTACTTACCGTTCGCCGGCCCGCGACCGTCGGCGCCTCATGCGCTTCAGACCGCTTATAGCAGAAAACGGGGCCCCAGGCGGGGCCCCGTACATGCTCGAGCTAGATGTTGTCGCGGATACCGAGCTTCTTGATGAGCTCGCGGTACTCCTCGATGTTGCGCTCCTTGATGTACTTCAGCATACCGCGGCGCTTACCGATGAGCATCATGAGGCCGCGACGGGTGTGGTTGTCCTTCTTGTGCGTCTTCAGGTGCTCGGTGAGGTTGCGGATGCGCTCCGAGAGGATGGCGACCTGAACCTCGGCGGAACCGGAGTCCTGATCGTTCTTGCCGAACTCCTTGATGAGTTCCGCGGTGCGCTCCTTGGAGATGCTGAGCTTGCTGGCCATAGCTGGTCCACCTTTCTTTCCCGGGGTCTCCCCCGTCTTCGCCGCGTGCGCGGCCTACCGTTTCCATCCGTCTTGGGTAGCCATGGAAGTGGTCCGTGGGAACCAAAGGCGAATTCCGCCGCCGTTTTGGCAGCCCGCCCAGTATAGGGCACTTGCGGCGCGGCTCGCCCAAGGTTTCCGCGAGCGACACGGTTTCTGCATATTGGGGCTGGGTGAGCGCGGCGAAAAAAGCGGTGCGACACTAGAACAGGCCGCACGTGAAGAGGAACTCGAGGGACTTCAGCGAACTGCCGATGTGGGCGCGGACGAGATCCTGCACGAGGTGCAGCACGGCGAAGGTGCCCGTAAGGTCGGCCGGCCCTTCTGCAATGGCGTCGAAGGGGGTTGTGAGGAAGTACTGCGCCCAGCAGAGGGTGCCGGCATCCACAAGCACGGATTCGTCCAGGCCCCGGCAGCTCTCGCAGAGCACTCCGCCGCCTGCAGCCGAGAACGGGATGCGTGTGCCCTCGACGAGCGCCACCGGCTCGCCGCAGCCGACGCAGACCTCGAGGCTCGGTCGCAGGCCCGAGAAGGCGAGGATCTTCAACAGCTCGGCGGCCGAAAGCGCCGCACGGTGGCTGTCATCGGCGCCGTCCATGGCGTCCAGCATGCGCATCGCCGACTGGAACAGGCGCGGGTTGGCGAGGTCGCGCTGGCTCATGCGGGCGAGCAGCTCCGCTACGGGCGCGGCGGCCGCAGAGGCCTCGAGGTTGCAGCGCAAGGCGTCATGGGCCGCGACGAGCCGCGCCTCCTTCAGAATGTCGAGACTTCGGCCCGTCGCGCACAGGGCGTCGATGACGCAAAAGGGCTCGGTGCGCGCCGCGAAGCTGCTCTTGGGCCGCCGGGCCCCTTTGGCTACGGCCCGCTTCTGGCTGCCGTCCTCGGAAAGCAGCGTGAGAATGAGGTCGCTCTCCCCCAGCTTCGTACGGCGCAGCACGAGAGCGCGCAGGGAGTAGGTCGGTTGCGCCACGAAGCCGCCCCGCGCCTAGTAGCGGATGGAGGGGCTGGCGTAGGAGACCTCGTTGTCGTCGTTCCACACGATGCCGCCCTCGATGGTGGTGAGCTTCTTGGCGAACACCGTTTCCTGGCCCAGGCCGAAGGGCATCGTGACCACCTCGTACTGGCGCGCCTCCACGGTGTAGAGCACCTCGCCGTCGCCGCGGTAGGTGCAGCTCTTGATGTTCTCCACCTTGAAGCTGCCCTCGTCGTTGGTGAGGTTGGCTCCGGGCAGGATCTCGCGGGTGAGGTCCACCAGCTCGGTGCCGCGGGAGTGGGCGACATACAGCGTGACCTCGGAGCCGGAGTTCAGCTCGCTGCCGGCGGCCGGGTCGGTGGAGACGGCGGTGCCCTCCTCGATGTCCTCGGTGGTGTACCACTCGCTCGTCACCTCGTAGCCCTCGGCTTGAAGCGCGGCCTTGGCGTCGGCTTCGGACATGCCCTCCACATCGGGTACGGTGTAGGGAACGGCCACGGTGACGGTGATAGCGTCGCCGGATTTCGCCTCCGTGCCCGCTTCCGGGCTCACGGCCAGCACGGTGCCCGCGGCCTCGTTCGACTTCTCCTCGGTGTAGGTGACCGCCGTGAACCCTTCGGCCTCCAGAGCCTGGGCGGCCTCTTCGCTGGTGGCGCCCACGATGGCCGGCACGATGCGCGGTACGGCCACGGAGAGCGTCACGGTGCTGCCCTCTTCCGCGCGATGCCCCTGCTCGGGATCGCTCGAGAGCACCGTGCCCTGGGGATCGTCGGACTTCACTTCGACGGCCTGCGCAACGAACCCCTTGGCTGCCAAGGCGTCGACCGCCTCGGGCTGGGAGAGGCCCACTACCTCGGGGATGGTCTTGCCGCCCCACAGCTCGGCCATATAGGTACCACCCGCTACGGCCGCCAGCACCACGGCCAGGGCGATGCATGCGGCGGCGATGATCGGGCCCTTGGCGCGCGGGGGCCGTGCGGAGGGCCCTGGGAAGGGAGCCTCCCCATCGGCGCCATCGCGAACCGGCGCGGCCTCTTCGGGCGCCGAGAAACCTATGGAAGATTCCAGCTCAGGGGTTTCCTCCTCGATGGTCGAGGGGAAGGCCAGCTCGCCGGTGGCCCGGGGCGTGAGCGCTTCCTCGGCCTCGGCAGTCGTGACTGCCGCCTGGTCGGCGACGACAATGGCGGAGGCGGCCTCCATGAGAGCCGTTTCCTCGGCGGCGCAAGCGTCGGCCGACTCATTGGGCGACGCTTGCGGTGCCTCTTGCACCACCGGGGTCTCCGGAGTCGCCCCCGCCTCATCCTGGGTCTTACGGGAGCGACCGCGGCCCTGACGATTCACGGAGGGCCGCGCCGCATGGGAGCCCATGCGCGCCGGACGCTTGCCCGACCGCTCGAACAGGCTCACTGCCTCGTCCCCGCTGGACAGCACCTCGTCGAGATCGTCGTCCTTGGCGGTTGCGTCTGCAGCTGCGAAGCCGGCGACGGCGCCAGGAATCGCACCGAAGGCGACACCGGACGCATCGCCAGCCTTGGAGGCCTCGTTCTCAGCAACAGGGGCATCCTCGCCGGGCGTCGTGAATTCAGGCGTTTCTTCCATCTCGGCAGTCTCGGCTGCCACGGCCGCAGCTGCTGTCGCGGCAGCCACCCGCTCTTGCTCAAGCCGCTCGCGTTCTTCCCGCTCGGCAGCCTCGGCAGCGCGCCGGGCCTCGCGGGCCTCCTCCTCGGCTATCCGCCGCTGCTCGCGGGCCTCGGCCTCGGCGGCGCGCAAACGCTCCTTCTCCGCAGCCGTTTCGGCGCGCAGGCGCTCCTTCTCGGCCCGCAGGAGCTCCTTGGCCTTGCGGGCCTCCTCCTTCTCCTGCATCTTCGAAAACTTCTTCGCGAGCTTCTTCTGTTGGCGGTCGCGGCGCCGCAGCTCCTTCTCCGTCGGTCCCATGGCGTAGCTGCGGGCGCGTGGCACGTACTCCTCGTTGATGCGCGGGATCTCGGCCGTGTCACCGGCCTGAGTGGCCGCCGGCGGAACGTAACTTGAGTCGACCAGCCGCTCGAAGCCGGACAGGTCGGGGACATCGGGGCCGTCGGGCACTGGATCGACCAGATCGGCCACCGAGGCCCGCGGCGCCGGTTTGGAAGGCGCCGGGGCGACGTCGGGCACGCGCACGACCGGGGGCACCTCCACCACGGGAGGCACCGACACTTTCGCCGAGGCGGCCACGAACACTTCGCCGCAGTTCTCGCAGAACGCGGCGTCGTCACGATTATCGAATGAGCAGTGAGGGCATTTCATCGACGTTCTCCTCATTGATTGCACAGATAAGGAAAATTGTACCCGATTATTCTGAATATAGCCCCCATATCCAGCAACAACAAAGTTACTGGTTCGCCCAAGGAAGTCAGCGAGGGTCCGACAGGCGCCTAGGCCCCTTCCCCGTAGCCGAATCTTCGGATCTGGTTGGCGTCTCGGCGCCAGTTCTTGCGTACCTTCACCGACAGATCCAAAAACACCTTCGCCCCCAGCAGCAGCTCCAAGTCCTTGCGGGCCTCGGTGCCGATGCGCTTGATGGCTGCCCCGCGCTTGCCGATGATGATGCCCTTCTGGCTGTCGCGCTCCACATAGATGACCGCGTAGATGCGGTAGAGGTTCGGCTTCTCGAATTCCATCTCCTCCACGGCGACCCCGATGGCATGGGGCACCTCGTCGAAGAAGTTGCGCAGGATCTTCTCGCGGATGAATTCCGCCACCATGACCTCCAGCGGCTGGTCGGTCTCCATGTCGGCGGGGAACCACGCCGGGCCCTCGGGCAGAAGAAACTGCACCTCCTCCACGAAGGCGTCCACGTTGCGGCCCGTCTCGGCCGACAGCGCCACCATGGCGTCCCAGTCGCAGAGCTTCTCGGCCGCCTCGCGCTGGGCGCTGATCTCGGCATCGCTCGCCAGGTCGGTCTTGGAAAGCACGCAGATCTTCGCCGAGCCCTTCGCGGCGCGCACCTGGGCGGCCACCCACTCGTCGCCCCGTCCGATGGGCTTCGATGCGTCGATGAGCATGGCCACGACGTCCACGTCCTCCAAAGCCTTGATCGCGCTCGTGTTCAGCTCCTCGCCGAGGGCGTCCTGGGGCTTGTGCAGACCGGGAGTGTCCACAATGATCATCTGCATGTCATCGGTGGTGTGCACGGCGCGGAAACGGTGGCGCGTCGTCTGGGCCGTGTTCGAGGTGATGGCGATCTTCTTGCCCATGATGGCGTTCAGAAGCGTCGACTTCCCGGCGTTGGGGCGCCCGACCAGCGTCACGAACCCGCTCTTGAAGTCGGGATTGGTGGGAAATGAGCCCCCCATGGGGTTTTCAGCGAAGTAGGCGTCGAGATCCATGAAGTTCCTTTCGAAGAGGTGGGGCGTCGTGCGTTAGAGAAGGTCGAGCGCGTAGGGTGCGAAGACGATGAGCCCGACAATTACCGAGCCCGCTGAGGCCAAAAGCACGGCGCCGGCCGCCGCGTCCTTGGCCGCGCGGGCCAGCTCGTGCCACTCGGGCGAGGCGAGATCGACCGCCGACTCGATGGCGGTGTTCACCACCTCCGCCACGGACACGACGATGATGCAGAGCACGATGGCGAGCCAATCGACGCGGCTGATGCCCAGGGCGAATCCGGCCGCGACGGCGGCAAGCCCTAGGATCACCTGGATCTTCAGGTTGCGTTGAGAGCGAAAGGCGTAGGCGACGCCGGCGGCCGCGCAGCGAAAGGCGCACACGAGCGGGAAGCGCCCCTCCCCGCACCGGCGGCTCTCCCCCGCTCTGCGCACGAGCGGCCTCATCTTATCGTCGCCGGCCAACGGGCTGCCTCTCAAGCGCTCAGCGGTTCTCGGAGACAGCGGGCAGGTCGCGCTCGGTCCAGGCCGTGAGCAGCTCGCGCTCGCGGGCCTCCATGACCTCGGCCTCCTCGTCCACGATGTGATCGTAGCCGCACAGGTGCAGAAGCCCGTGAACGATGAGCAGCGACACTTCCTGCTCGAAGGAGTTGCCGAACTCGGTGCTCTGACGCGCCGCGACGTCGGGCGCGACGATGATGTCGCCCAGTTCGTAGACCGGGCAGCTCGGCCCGTCGGCGGCGGTGATGTCGTCGTCGATGTTGTCGCATTCGAAGGAGAGCACGTCGGTGGGTCCTTCCATACCGCGGAAGCGCTCGTTCAGCTCGGCCATGGCCGTATCGTCCACAAAGCTGATGGAGACCTCCGTGTTGATGGGCTTCCCCTCGCGCTCGAGCACGAACAGGGCCAGGTCGCGAATGGGAAGGGAGGCGAGGTCTTCCTCGCGATGTCCGTAGGTGATGAGGATTTCCATGGGCTATCTTGCCTTTCCCGCCGCGCGCTCGTAGGCGGCCACGATGGTCGCCACCAAAGAGTGGCGCACGACGTCTTTGCCGGAAAGATCGCAGAACGCGATGTCGTCGATGCCCTCGAGGACGGAGCGCACTTGCACAAGGCCGCTCTCCCCGCGGGGCAGATCGATTTGAGAGATGTCGCCGGTGACGACGATTTTCGAACCGAACCCCAAGCGCGTCAGTGCCATCTTCATCTGCTCGGGCGTGGTGTTCTGGGCTTCGTCCAAGATAATGAAGGCGTCATTTAAGGTGCGCCCGCGCATGAAGGCGAGAGGGGCGATCTCGATGGTGCCGTTCTCGATGAGGGCATTCGCTCGCTCCTGATCGAACATGGAGTACAGCGCATCGTAGAGCGGTCGGATGTAGGGATCCACCTTCTCGAAGAGGGTGCCCGGCAGAAAGCCGAGGTTCTCGCCGGCCTCCACGATGGGCCGCGACAGCACGATGCGGCCGACTTCCTTGCGCTTCAAGGCCGCCACCGCCATGGCCATGGCCAGGTAGGTCTTGCCCGTGCCGGCCGGCCCTATGGCGAAAGTGACCGTGTTGTCGCGGATGGCGTCGACGTAGTGCTTCTGGCCGGCGGTCTTCGGTCGAATGGCCCGGCCCCGGTAGGTGAGCAGCACATCGTCGCGCAGGGCGGTGGGGGCGAACTCCGCCTGGCGGAGCAGCTCGACGGAACGGCGCACCGAGTCGGTGTCGGGGGCCTGCCCTTCCTCCACCGTTTTGAACAGGTCGGCGAACAGCGCGGTGAGCTGCTGCACCTCCACGGCGTTCCCTTCGATGACGATGCGATTGCCCCGCACGGTGAGCCGAGCGTCGAAGGACTCCTCCAGCACGTGGAGGATCTCGTCGGAGGCGCCGACGACGAGGGCCATGTCCACCCCGCCGGGCGCCGTGAGCGTTGTCTGCATCAAATCAGTCATGCCCGCTATTGTACCCTATCTTGTGCATCTGCCATAGAACCGTTTGATTCGGGGGCATGAGTCTGCGTTATCCGAGGAAATCGGCGTAACATTCGCGAAGCAATTCGGGAGGCTCGCCTTCGTAGCGAATATAGAGTCGGCGACGCGCCCGGGTGAAGTGCACGTAGCGCAAGCGCTTCTCGCCAGCCAGATCGTCTGCGATCATACGATTGTAGTCGACGATGACGTTGTCGAACTCAAGACCCTTGCCGACCATCTCCCCTATGGCGTAGAAGCCGGGGCTGAGCACGTCCCCGGGCTCTTCCGGACACCTCAGCGGAAATTGAGCACGGGCGGCGACGCCCATCCAGTGTCCCACGCTCCCGATCAAGGCCGTTGTCTGCCCTTGAGCGCGCTGGGCGATATTCCGCAGAAGATCCACCACCCTCTGCTCGTCGGCATTCACTATGTGGATTTTATTCCGCGCATCTTCAATAGGGCACTTTGCTCCGTTGAGCCGTTCGGCAAAGCAACGGATGGCGTAGCTGTTTCGCTTGTTCTCCCGCAAGGTGATGGTATGCCCTCGCACGCTGGAATCGAGCTCCTTCCAAGTGAAGTCCCGCTGGTATATCTTCTGGTTCTCATCGCCCGACAGATAGACACGCGCTTTAGTGGTTGATCGGAACTTCAGCAGAAGCTGAACAGACTTAATGGAGAAATCCTGCACCTCGTCGATGGCGATGGCGTCGTAGCTTGGCAGCGAATTGGACGCGAGGAGCCTCTTCGTAGCCTGCTCGATGGTGTAGCGCTCCTGCGCGGCAAGAGATGCGCGGAACTCCGCCCACACCTCGAGTATGATTTTCCTGACCTCCTCGCCCGGACGGCGCTTGGTTCCACGGCCCGTACGGGCGGCCCGCAGATAAGGATCCTTCGAGGTATTCGGAGCCGCGGCGTCGCGCTCGTCCTCGTAGCGTGCCTCCAGCCACCTCAGCTCGTCGAGCATCCAGTCGATGTTTTCGGAAGAGGAGCCGTTGAGGTAATACGCCTCCTTCTGGGAGGGGTGTCGTTCGGCCACGCGTCCCATCGCCTGCCTCAAGATCGGTTCAACATCCGAATCGTAAGCGATCCTCCAGTATCGCCGAGAGCCTCCTTCAGTGACGAGCGGATACCGGACGTCCTGCGCGTAGGGTCGCAAGTGCTCGAAGCCGTCCTTCGGGGTGTTTCTCACCAACTGGTTGATGTACTCGTCGTAATGGACGACCTCGATATTACCCGCCTTCGAAGGGTATTCCGCCAGAAGTCTACGCACATAGCCGGCAAGAGATTTGTTGAAGCAGACGAACAGCGCCTTTTTAGCCCGCTTGTCGAACATCGACATTTGCCCGCCGTCTGAGACATCTGAGATGAGTTTGGCAAGCAGGCAAAGTGTTTTACCCGTACCAGCTCCTCCGGCAATTTGCAGGATGGAAACCGATGTTGTCGAGGTTCGGGGAAACGCCATCACCTCGAATTGGCTTTCGGTGGCTTTCCCGCGGCCTCGCAAGAGCTTCTCTATGAAGTCGTGCTCAGTCAGGATCTCGTCGACGCGAGACTCGGCGCGCCCGGCTCTCTGGTCAGCCTCTTCCATGCTCTGACGAACCGATTCGACGACCTTGTCACATTCCTCGAAGAGTCGCTCCCGCAAGACCACCGTCTCCTGCGACCCCTCATCGGCAGAATCGACGTTGAGGGCCTTTGCCTCTGCGAGGAGACCCGCGAGGCGCCCCATCACCTCTGCCGCATCTTGCCCTTGCTTCCGCGCCGCCGCGCCCGCCGACCTCACCTCGCGCTCGATATCCGCATCCCCGCTAATGAGGGCAGCAGTCTTTGCCCGACGGGACAATTGGGATATCTCGTCCTCCGTACGCACGACGAATATGGCGTCTGCGCCCCGCGGCACAGAGAGAGGCATATCTTCGTCGATACCGAAGCGCACGATGAGGCTGCGAAGGACGTCGTCGATAAGCTCGAGGGCCATCTGGGCGTCAATCACCTTCACCGAACGGTGAGCCCCGTTGTTTCCGAGGCGTCTAATTTCCTGGAATTTGCAGGCCATGGGTTTGTCGATCAGACCCTCGTCTTCCGCATAGCCTATAAGATCGACAAGTCGCATATCAGCATCTTTGTCGTCGACGAGAATCCGAAGCGCGTTTTCTGCGATGTTGCGGCATCCCGTCACTACAGCATCGGGATCCTCGGTTCCGTGCTTGCGCCAGAGCGGGATCTTCGTTGCTAGATCGGCTCGTCCCAACCGCGCCTGCAGAGCCTCGCCGCAGCGGGGCATGTAGTCGAAATACTTTACCGTAGCCTCACCCATCTTGCACACTTCCCATCAACTCAAAGGAGAATCCCCGTTCCCGCCGCACATCCCAACGAAAAATCGACCAGCATCATCCTTCCATTACAGGGCAGGCGAAAACAAGCCGGCACCTCACTCGAAGAGCGTCCGCGGCCTCCCATCGCTCGTTTCCGAATCCGGATAGCCCACGGCCTCAACGAACTCCTCGATACCGCCGATGCGGGCGGTATCGCAACCCCTCCTCCTCAGGCCGACGAAGATGGCGCAGCTTCTCGCCTGAGTGTTGTACTTGCGGCGCTTCCCCGTTCCAGGCGAAAACATGATGTCGGTGAACACGCGGTATTCCATAACCTGCTCGGCAAGGTCGGCATTCTGCGGCTGGGACAGGGCGCTCACATAGAGGAAGTCATAGAAACAGCTTCGGGGTACGGTGGGAAACGCCTCTCCGAGAAACTCGAAGTGGGAGAAGGTCGCCCCGGCGATGTCGTCCTGAATTCGATTGAAGAGCTCGTCGTCGCAATAGGCGGCGCGCAGTTTGGCGTCGAGGTGCGCATCCACGTAGCGCTTTGCCCTCGAGCCTGCAGGAAGGTCGAGCAGATCCCGGTAGGGGCCGCACAGGCGGCCATCCGCTCGCCTGAACACCTTGGCGCTTTGGAACCAGTTCTCCACACTCTGCACGCGATTGGTTCCTTCGTCGACATACTGGAGGTTCATTGCCGACAGGCGCTGCCCCACCTCGTAGTCATGCGATGCGGTGGACACCTCCAGAATATCGCATCGACGCACTCCGCGCGCGCCGTAGGCCTCGACGATTGCGGACGCCAAAGCGTCGCTCGAGCGCTGGCGCACCTGCCAGCTCATGCCGCTGTGCCAATCGAAGGAGATATCCTCCTCGTGAAAGACGCACTCGCCTCCCGAGACCGCGAAGAAGGGACGCAGCGCCCGATTGACCTTCGCCACGACCTATCCCCTCTCCTTCCCCAAGCCCTTTTGGGTATTGCGGTCGATGCGCCCCACCGCGGTCTCCAGCGACGCGAGGCGCTCGTCGAGGGAGCCTAGAGACTCCTGGATCGCGACAAGTGCGGCGGCGAGCATCTCATCGCGGGCCTCCACGGCGTCGCAGACAGCTTGCACCCGCTCGACACTCGATTCCATACGGCCGGATCGCTCGTCGAGGGCGTCCTGGGCACGCAACGCTTCCGATGCAACCACCTCCACGGAGCTGACCTGGCTCTCGATTTGATCGAGCGTGCGGCCGAAATCGGTACGTTGCAGCAACGAGAGCACCTTCTGCAGCTCCTTGGCGACCCCGTCAATCCGCTCCACGAGTTCCGAAAGCGTGCCGTAGTGGGAATCGATGACCTCCGCCTGCTCCTCGCAACTGCGCTGCTCGCCCTCGATAGCCTCGAGCGCCTCGACAATGCGGACCGTCTTCGCCTCCAGGGCCTCCAGTTCCTTCAGGTTCATAGCCTTCCTCTCATAGCCTTTGTCGCGATATCGTGCATTCGGTAGATTTTCCTCAGGCGAACCGCCTGCTCGAAGCCCAGCGGCGCCAGAACCTCTTGCTCGGACTTTCCGAGGACCGATGCCAGCAGCTGCACCAACGGGTGGAGACCTTCGGCAGATGAGGAAGCCGCCATGGCCGTTTCGAGGAACGCCATGAGCCTCTCGCAGGTCTCCTCCTCGGCGATGCCATAGCTCCCGACGCCGAAGTCGACCATGGCGCGGGCCGAGCGCAGGACCTGAGCCGCCTCGCCACGCAGCAGGTATCCCATGGTCAGCAGGTAGTGCAGCCCGTAGTGCTGGGGATAGTCCTCCAGCAGACGCAGCGACTGGCCGATCATGTTGTCTACTGCGTCGTCCGACACATAGCGCTCCATCACCCTGAGAAGCAGCTCGGTGTCCGTCGCATTGGCGAGGACGTCGAGTACGTCGATCTGGCCTTCGTCTTCTGTGGACAGATAGGCCAGAAGCTCTTGGCGAAACCTGTCGTCCACGTCGTCGACATCGCCGGCAGCGAAGGCCTTCTCGGCTGTCTCCAGCATCGTGAGAATCGCGCGGCGCCGCCCCTCCTCCAGAACCTTGTAGGTAAATGAGGAGAGCAAGTGGCGCAGCACGGCCATGATGAACTGCCTGTCGTCGTCGATGCCCTCTACCGCCCGCGCGAGCGATGCCGCAGCATGGTCGACGTAGGCCCGATCCGATTGGTAGGAAGATATGTAGTCGAGATAGCGCTCGATGACCGAATCCCGGAGAGCCTTCCCCTTCAGCGTTGCAGGCTGGATGAGGAAGAAGCCGTCTCCTCCCACGCCCCCGTACTCCATGGTGTAGCTCTGGAACACACCCAGGAGCTTGAAGCGGTAGATGGCCTTCTCCCGCGCCGTTTTACCGCAGATCTCGTCACCCTCGCCCGCGCCGTTCTCGCAGAAGGGAATATGCCAGCGGCCCTCGGCCCATCGCTCGGGGGAACAGGCGCCGAGCACTCGCCGGGCGCACTCGAGTTCTTGGTCCGCACCTCCGAACGACGAGGTGTGGAAGCGCAGGATGCGGCTCACATCGTCGTCGTTGTAGCGCCCCTTCTCTCCCTCGAGACCCTCTAAGACGTCCACCCTGCTCTGGGACGGATCGAGCATGCGCTGGTTCAACTCGGGAAAGTCGTTCGAGAGGATGAGGTAGGCGCACGCGAACTTGCCGTCGCGTGCGGCGCGGCCCACCTCCTGATAGTAGGCCTCAAGGCTGGAGGGTATGCCGAAGTGGGCGACCCAGCGCACGTTGGGCTTGTCGATGCCCATGCCGAAGGCCTTGGTCGTAACCATAACGGCAAGCTCGTCGTTCTTGAACTTGCGCGCCTGATCGCGCTTGAACTTTCCCCACTGGGCTCTCCCCATCCCCAAGGCCTTCGGAGGCTTGCCCGCATAACGGCCGCATCGATCGGGGAGCACGCGATTCAGATGATCCCACACGCCCAAATGCCCGTGCTCAACCGCCCTTGCGCTGTTCATGAGTCCGTACGGGCCGCTGGAGTGGGGACAGAAGACGATGCCGCAGCCCACCTCGTCCTGACCGGTACGATCTCCGTACAACCCTCGGACAGCGGACCCGAAGTCGCGGGGCAGAAGCGTTCGCACCACATAGTCGAGGGCGCCGATCTTCTCGCTCGACGCTACACGGAGAACTCGAAAGTGGATCTCCGGCCGATCGAAGCTGGGAGGGCGAATGATCGAGGAGGGGTCTGCTATGCCGAGGTCGTGCCTCATGTCGGTGAGCACGCTCATGGATGCGGTGCCCGTAAGGGCGAGCAGGGGCGGCACAGCCTCCCCCGTCCGGCAGACATCGCGGCAGGTGTCCGCGAGACCCAAGTAGGCGGGACGGAAATCATGGCCCCATTCGCTCACGCAATGAGCCTCGTCGATGGCAATGGTCGAGATGACATTATGCCGCGCATAGCGCTGCACCCGCTCGAGGAACCGCCTGTTCTGGAATCGCTCGGGAGTGACGTAGGCCATGAGATATTGGCCTACGCCCAGCAGGTACTCCGCATGGGCCCGCTCTTTCGAGCCCAGCTCGGAGTTGATGCCGACCACTCGGTCGATACCGCGATCCCTCAGATTCTCCACCTGATCGTCCATCAGCGACAGAATAGGGCACACGACAAAGGACATACCCGGCGTGATCAGGGAGAGCAGCTGGAACACAACCGACTTTCCGCTACCCGTGGGCAAGAGGACGATAGTGTCGCGACGCTGTACCCCACGCATGACGGCCTCGGCCTGACGCGGACGAAAGTGGGGGAACCTGAAAATGTAGTTCAAGAGGAATTCCAGACGCCCCAAATCCGGCGCAATATGGGCCGGCTCGCGCACGTCGGTGAAGGGAAACTCGACCTCCTCGGCTTTCCAAGAGAGGGACGAGATGCGCACCTCGCGATCGTCGAGGGGGTCGACGGCATTGCCCCAGCGCAGCACGGCGTCCGGGCGACCGTCCCCCATCGCCAGATCGATGCCGGCAAAGGGGTTGGGCACATCGTAGAGCGCCCCCACATGCCCGCCTAATTCGACCAGGTCCTCCAGGGCCAAAGCCGCCACATGAGACAAAGACCCCTCGTCATTGGCCGCGTCGCATCCAACTTCGAGCTCGACGGAGAAAGAAGCTCCCTCCCCGAGCCTACCCTGCTTGACGAGCTCCACGAGAACGCTTTGAACCTGATGGGCCAGGGCTACCTCGAAAGAGCCGTTGAGATTCTCCTCGAGCCACGGCGATACGACGGTGAGCCGACCGCGGTGGATGATCTTCTCGATGACAGCCAGAGCGGCGAGCTCCTGGGTTGATCGTTCCCCGCCATCCCGCACTCCCCGATAGCGCATGGTCCACGAGGGGAAGAGCGCCTTCGCGCGATTGCGTTCCTCTCGCAAGGAATGAACGTCATCGAGTCGCGTGGCTATGGAGTCGAACGTGAGCGACAACTCGATGTCATCAAGCTCTCGAGTCGCAATGGCATAATCATCCTCATCGGGCCACCAGGACGTGAGGTAATACTCCACCCTCTCCTCATCGGAGCGCGCAATGGCGCCTCCTTGGCCGAAGACTTCGTCACGCCAAGAGAAGTGCCGGTCGTTGATCTCAATGCGGCAGGGACTGTTCTGGCTTCGGAGTTGCGCTGCGAGTTTCTCCATGAGCGGTTCGACGGTCTTTTTATCTTTCGCCGAAAATTGAACCGACTGGAAGAAACGTGGCTCTATGTCACGCGAGACGAGGAGCTCGGCCTGGTTGTCCGTCGGCCAATGCGGCTTAAGGCCGGGATGGCGTGCCCCCCCGAAGATCTCCTCCACGCCGCAGCGCTCGGCCTTCCGGGAGGCCGCATTGGTCGAGGAGAACTCGAAGAGACGGTTACCGGCCGCATCGCAGCACTCGTAAAGAATCGCGGGGTTGATGCTCACGACGGCATAGACGCGGTTCGGATGATCTTTACGCGCTCGGTAGAACATCTTGATATTGGGGTTGGAGATCGAAAGATTGACATGCGCCTTGCCGTCGAGCCGCAAGCTGTCGTTATGCTGGAAAGCGATCTCCCGCCGCTCCAACTCCGCGCGAGGGAGCAAGCCGTTCTGCAGAATACCCGGCAGGTTATCCACCGATGTGAAGTGAACGAACTCGCTCACTCCCCGACTTTTGAGGAATGACAGCGTGTCCTCGATCTCTCTGCGCACTATGCCCTGGGCTCTCGTAACCATATCGTTACTATAGCGAAAGGCGCAGGTCGCGACAAGATGTTTCCGCGCTCTCGGGATTCGCTCCGCGAAAAAGGACTTCAACGGGATCGGAGCGAGGTTCCCTACAGCGTCACCGTCACGAGCGTGCCCACGAGGGCGCTCTCCGGCACCGTTGTCTCGTGGTAGCTCTCGGTGGTGGCGTGACCGGGGCGCTCCACGAGGGCGAGCTCGGTCGTGCCCGCGCGCACGGCGCGGTCGGCGGCGGCGAGCTTATCGGAGAGGGCGCGCAGGCGGGCGGCGCGGTCGGCCTTCACCGCGGATGGAACCTGGTCGGTGCGCTCGGCTGCGGGCGTGCCTTCGCGCCGCGAGTACGGGAACACGTGGATCTTGCTGAAGGCGGCGTGGCGCGCGAGGTCGCAGGTATCGGCGAAGTCGTCCTCGGTCTCGCCGGGAAAGCCCACGATAATGTCGGTGGTGAGCGCGATTTCGGGAACCATGGCCCGCAGGTAGTCCACGAGCTGGCGGTACTCCTCGGTGTCGTAGGGGCGCGCCATCTCGCGCAGCACCTTCGACGAGCCCGACTGCAGGGGCAGGTGCAAATGCCGGCAGAGGCGCCCCTCGGCCTCGGCCAGAAGCCCGATGAAGTCCATCGACACGTCCATGGGCTCGACAGAGCCGATACGGAAGCGGCACGGGGCCTCGCCGGGGCCGTGTAGGTCGGCGGTCTCGTCCAGCAGGCGCCGGCAGAGATCGGCCAAGTCCAGGCCGCTGTCATCGTAGGACCCCAGGTTGATGCCCGTGAGCACGATCTCGCGCACGCCGGCTCGCGCCAGGGCCGCGGCCTCGGCCACCACCTCGTTAGCCGGGCGGCTCGTCGCGCGGCCGCGGGCCACGTGCACGATGCAGTAGGTGCAGGCGTTATCGCAGCCGTCCTGCACCTTCACCCCGACCCGCGTACGTCCGTCGGAGGGCAGCACCGAGGACCTCCCCCCATGTGCCGTGAGGTCGGACGAGGAGCTGTCGCTGCCGGGCAACTCCATCTCGTTGAGGAAGAGGGCCATGCCGGCCTTCGGAACAACGCGCACGCGCTCGCCCATGGCCTTATAGGTTGCCGCGTCTATCTCCGTGGCGCAACCGGTGACGACGATACGGGCGCCATCGTTGGCGGAAAGCGCGTGGCGCACGGCCTTGCGAGTTTTCTTGTCGGCCTCGCCGGTGACGGTGCAGGTGTTCACGATGATGAGGTCGGCCGCTCCCTCGGGCGCCGGCGCTCCCCCGCGCTCCCCGAGCAGCCGCTCGAAGCCGTCGGCCTCCACGCGGTTCACCTTGCAGCCGAGGTTCACCACGGCATAACCAAACGGCGCCTTACTCATCGGCGCCCTCATAGCGGGGAAACATGCGCTCGAAGGCCTCGGCGGCAGCCGGCGCCTCGATGACGCGCGGCTCGGCATCGGCCGCAGCCGGATCCGAACCGGGCTTCCGCGGGCGATTGCCCATGCCGCCCAGCTCGTAGAGCGTAAGCGCCGGAGCTACGATGCCCGCCGTCTCGGTACGAAGAATGGAAGAGCCCAGCGTAACGAGGCGCGCCCGCGGGTTGCTCGCGAGAAGGATGCGCACCTCCTCTTCGGAAAGGCCGCCCTCGGGCCCCACCACCACGGCGATGCGGGCGTCGTCCGCCGGCGTGAGCGTCTCCAAAAGCGCCCCCTGCACCGCCTCGTGCAGACTCGCGCTCTGGGGCGCCTCCTCCCAGCACACGAGCACGGCCGTGGCCTCGGCGAGCATCGATGCCGCCTCGCGCACCGATACCGGCTCGCTCACCTTGGGGATGCGCGCCTGGCCCGACTGCATGGCGGCGCTCTTGGCGATAGCGCGCCAGCGCTCGGTCTTGGCAGCGGCCTTCTTCCCATCGAGCTTCACCACCGAGCGCTTGCAGGACAGAGGCACGAAGGCGGCCACGCCCACCTCGGTGGCATGGCGGATGACCGTCTCCATCTTGTCGCCCTTGGCAAGTCCCTGCAGAAGGATCACCTGGGGCCCGGCTTCGTCCGCTTCGGCGTGGCGCGCGATGGACACGAGCGGCAGCGCGTCGGAGAAGTCGACGATCTCGCACTCGAAGTAGTCGCTGTCGGCGTCGATGACCGCCACGTGCTCGCCGGGCGCCAAACGGAGCACCTTCGCGTGCTTGGCGTCGTCGGACGCGAGGCGCAGCGGGAACACCGCCTCGGTCTCGGCGGCCAGCACCTGGTTTTCCACAAAGAAGCGGGGCAAAGACACAGATCCGCTCCCCTACTCGAAAATGTCGCGGAGCTTCTGCAAGGGCGAGCGCTTCTCCTCGTTCACGTCCTCGCCCATCTCCTCGGCCAGCTCCTCCAAAAGCTCGCGCTCGCGCTTGGAGAGCTTCTTCGGCACTTCCACGGCGATGTGCGCGAACAAATCGCCGCGAGCGTCGCTTTTCAGGCGCGGCATGCCGAAGCCCTTCACGCGCACGATCTGGTCGTTCTGGCAGCCCTCGGGGATGGCGACCGTGACCTTCTCGTCCTCGTAGATGCCGTCGATCTCGATGTCGGCGCCGAGCGCCGCCTGCACCATGGGAACCACGAGCTTGCAGTGCAGGTTGTCGCCGTCGCGCTCGAAGAACTCGTCGGGGGCGATGCGCACGGTGACGATGAGGTCGCCGGCCGGCGCACCCTGCATGCCCGCTTCGCCGAAGCCGTGGATGCGCAGCTGCTGGCCGTCGCGAATGCCCTTGGGGATCTCCACCGAGACGCGCTGGCGGTCGGGCACGCGGCCCTGGCCCTCGCACTCGGGACACGGGTTATCGATGACCGTGCCGGTGCCGTGGCAGGCGGGGCAGGTGCTCGCCGATTGCATGTCGCCCAAGAAGGTGTGCTGCACGGTGACGACGCGCCCGGTACCGTGACATTCCTCGCAGGTCACTTCCTTGCCGTCCTCGCCCAGGCCCGTGCCGTCGCAATCGGGACACGGCGCCAGGCGGTCGTAAACGATCTCCTTCTTCTCGCCGGTCGCCGCCTCTTTCAGCGTGATGCGGATGCCCACGCCCATGTCGCGGCCGTCCTTGCGCACCTGGCGGCCGCCTGCGGCCGCGCCGCCGAAGAAGGTGGAGAAGATATCACCCATGCCGCCGAAGCCGCCACCGAACAGGTCCTCGAAATCGATGCCGACGCCGCCGTAGGGGCCGCCGCCACTCGCCGCGCCGGGAATCGTGCCAAAGCGGTCGTACTGGGCCTTCTTCTGGGGGTCGGACAGCACGTCGTAGGCCTCGTTCAGCTCCTTGAACTGGTCTTCGGCATCCGGTGCCTTGTTCACGTCCGGGTGCAGCTCCCGCGCCCTATGGCGAAATGCTTTCTTGATCTCGGCTTCGGAGGCGTCGCGGGAGACGCCGAGGATTTCGTAGAGGTCCTTAGTTGCGGCCATGATAGGTGAATCTTGCCTTTCTTCGTTCGCTCTTCCGTATTCTTGGGTAACGCACGTCTACTCGCCGTGCAGCGCGCACTGGGCGGCGCGGACGGCGCGGATGGCGCGCTCGTAGTTCATGCGGGTGGGGCCGATGACGGCGACGACGCCCTCGGACTCGCCGCGCCCATAGGGGCAGGCCACGATAGAGACACCGGCGAGCTCCGAGGCGGGGTTCTCGTGCCCGATGCGCACCATGACCGGCCCCCCTTCCGCGGCGGCCTCGTCGAAGGTGTTCAGCAGCACGCGGTCGTCCTCCAGCACTTCTATGACCGGCAGCAGGGCCTTCGAATCGCTGAACTCCGGCTGGCGCAGAAGCGCCGAGACACCGAGGCTGTGGGCACGAGCGCTTTCGGACTCGCCCAAGCATTCTATGACCTCGTCGATGATGAGCTGCACGAGCGGGTCGCTGAGGGCCTCTACGGTGCCGGCGTCCATGGAGCGGCGCACGTCGCGGGCCGAGTGCCCGGCGAGCACCCGGTTCAGCAGGTTCTGGGCACCTGCCAGCTCGTCGGCGGAGACCTCGTCGGCGAAGGTGACCGTGCGGTTGACCACCTGGCCGTCCTCGGCCACCACGATGACGATGGCCTGCCAGGGCGAAAGCGACACCAGCGTGATCTGACGAATGCGGCCCGCGAGCACCGAGGGCGCCATGACAATGGACAGGCAGTTGGTGAGCCGCGCGAGGGCCGCCGAGGTGCGTTCCATGAGCGCGTCCAGCTCCGAGGCCGAGGCGCGCAGCTCGTCAACCATGGCCTGGTGCGGGCGCTCCTCCTCGGCCAATCCCGACGAGAGCAGCTCGTCGACGAAGGTGCGGTAGCCGGCGTCGGTGGGCACGCGCCCGGCAGAGGTGTGTGGCTGCTGGATGAAGCCGGCGTCTTCCAGAGCAGAGAGGTCGTTGCGCACCGTGGCGGGGCTCACGCCCAGGCGGTGCCGCTCGGTCAGGGTACGCGAGCCCACGGGCAGCGCGTACTCGATGTAGTCCTCGATCAGCGCGCGCAGCACCTTCTGGCGTCGCTCCGACAGCATATCCGCTCCTCTCGCCTTCCCGCTTCGCCCCGCGCGATAGGCGCGGAGGCATCCGTTATTGACGCCATTTTAGCAACCACGAGGCGAGAGTGCTAACGAAAGCCCCTATCTCGACGCAAGCGACACACAAGCACAGGTGGAAGGCGGCCCTTCGGGAACGATTCCGTAGGGGCGGTGCTTGCGCCGCCCTCCCGAGCAAGAAAGATTTTCGGCGTTGAAGAGGGGCGACCAAGATCGCCCCCTACGAAGGTGGTGGTATGCGAAGCAGGGACGATGGGTTGGCTTACGGGGCAAGATCGAGGAGGCGGCCGTAGAGCTCGTTGCCGCAGAGCCAGCCGGCGTCGGTGGGGCGCCAACGGCCGTCCGCGTGCTTGGCCAGACCGAGAGAGGCGAGTTCGTCGAAGGCGGCAAGGACCGAACCGGTTTCAGATCCGGGGGTCATCGACCCCGAAGATGCGGCCGTGCTCGCGGCGTCGTCGATGACCGCTGCGGCCCGCGTCACCTGTTCGTCGGAGACGCCGCGGGCCATGCGCATGCCAAGCATGAGGTCCTCGGCGGCCATCTGCCGCGCGTCCAGATCTTCCACCACCTGTCCGTCCTGCACCCGCATGCGCCGCTCGGCGTTCTGGGTCATGGTGACGGCCGAGCGCCCCAGCCCCAGGTAGGGCTTCCCCGTCCAGTAGGCGGTGTTGTGGCGGCTCTCGAAGCCGGGCCTCGCGTAGCTCGCCACCTCGTAACGATGAAACCCGGCTCCCTCCAGGATGCGCCGAGCCTCTTCCATTGCCGCCGCTTCCACGTCCTCGTCGGGCTCGTCCATCTCGCCCCGCATGACGGCACGATCGAAGGGGGTGTGCGGCTCGATGGTCAGCGGATACACCGACACGTGGGCCACCCCTAGGGCCACCGCCTCCCGCACACTTTCCGCGAAGGACTGCGCGCTCTGCCCGGGAATGCCGCACATCAGGTCCACCGACACGTTATCGAAGCGCTCCTGGGCCGCGCGCACCGCCGCCCTGGCAGCCTCGGCGTCGTGGGCACGTCCGAGAATGCGCAGCACCTCGTCGTCGAAGGACTGCACGCCGATGGAGAGCCGGTTCACCCCGAGTGCCCAAATATCCCGTACCATGGGCGCCGTGAGACTTTCGGGGTTCGCCTCCATCGTGCACTCGACCTCGGGCTCGAGATGCATCGACATCGACAGCGCATAAAGGAGCATCGAAAGCCGCCCCATCCCGATATGGCTCGGCGTCCCCCCGCCCAGATACACCGTCTCGATGGCCCCGAGCTTTCCCTCCCTCGAGGCCCGGCGGATATCCATCACGAGCGATTCCACGTACTCGTCGATAATCGGCGAGTCCCGCTCTACCGCCGAAGTGGCGAAATCGCAGTACCCGCACCGTCTCACGCAGAACGGAATGTGCAGGTAGAGTGCCTTATAGGGATCGTAAGCCATGAGGGTCCTCTCTTTCCGACCGAGTAGTCCGACGCTAGAAGGCATTGCAACCGAGCGAGTTCCGCAGATGGTATCGAAGGCGCAGCGATGCGCGGAAAGACTAACCCTAACGCCTTCGATACCATCGAGGACTGTCTGAGCGAATTGCGATGCCTCCTAGCGTTGGACGGACAACCCTGATGCGAGATGGACAGCAGGAAATCGGCGCGATATTGGTGCGAGACGGACAAATCACGAATGCTCCCGGGCAATCTCCAGAAGTTCGTCGAACACGGCATCGAAGTCGGCCAGGGTCGTGCAGTAGTTGATGCGCCCGCGGGCAGCGGCGGCGCCGGGCAGTCCCGCCATATACCACATGGCGTGCTTGCGCATGCGCACGATATTGCGCCCCTCGCGATGGGTGAGCAGCTCCGCATGGCGACGCGCCATGGCAATACGTTCCTCAACCGTAGGCGGTGCAGGTTCCGCCTCCCCGACAAGTGCGGCCTGCACCTGGGAGAACAGCCACGGGTTTCCCTCGGCGCCCCGGGCGATCATCACCGCGTCGCAGCCCGTCTCTGCCGCCATGCGCACGGCATCGGCACCGCTGCGGATGTCGCCGTTGCCCACGACGGGCACGGACACCGCCTCGCGCACCCGAGCGATGACGCCCCAGTCGGCACTTCCCCGGTACAGCTGCTCGGCGAACCGCCCGTGCACCGTGACCCCGTCGGCTCCGGCCTCTTCCATGAGGCACGCGAAAGCGGGCGCCGTCTCGTCGCCTTCCGCCCAGCCCCGCCGGAACTTCACCGTGACCGGATGCTCCACGGCCCTCTTCACGGCCCGCACGATGGAGCCGGCCAGCGCGGGATCCTTCATGAGCGCCGAGCCGTCCCCCTTCGACACGATCTTGCGGGCGGGACATCCCATGTTGATGTCCAGATAGGCCAGTCCCTCCCCCATCTCCTGCTCGATCCAGGCGGCCTGGGAGGCCATGACATCCGGCTCGTGGCCGAACAGCTGCACGGCCACCTGGGACTCGCCGTCGGCCAGGGCCAGCAAGTGGCGCGTCTTCTCGTTGGCGAAGGAGAGCCCCTTGGCCGAGACCATCTCCGTGAAGGCCATATCCGCCCCGGCCTCGCGGCACAAGGTGCGGAAGGCGATGTCGGACACGCCGGCCATGGGCGCGAGCAGCACCCGGTATTTCCCGAAGAGTCCTTCCACGACTAAAGAATCCCGAACAGCAAAAGCCCGATGAGCACGATGAAGCCCAGCACGAACAGAAGGCAGCCGATGCCCACGAAGGTCTTGGACGTGCCGCTCATGCCCATGCGCTCCCGCTCCTCGGCGATCTTCTTCTCGTCGAAGGGATCGTTGATCCAATCGTAGTCTTCTTTTGGTTCCCTGCTCATCGGTGCTTCTTTCGACTGCTGCGTTTAACGGTGTAGAATGAGCATAGTTTAATGGATGCGTGCCGAGGACGCGTCGAGATCACAAGAAGAGGAGACGATCGTGAAGGTACTGCTCATCAACGGGAGCCCGCGCTGGAAGGGCAACACGAACCGGGCGCTGGAGGAGGCTGCGGCCGCCCTTCAGGCCGAGGGCGTGGAGACCGAGCTTGTCTGGATCGGCAACAAGGAAATCCGCGGGTGCATCGCCTGCGGCATTTGCGGCAAGACCGGCGAGAAGCGCTGCGTGTTCGGCGAGGACTGCTGCAACGACCTCATAGCCAAGGGCGCCGAATGTGATGGCTTCATCGTGGGGTCGCCGGTGTACTACGCCGGCATGGCCGGATCGCTGCGGGCGCTCATGGACCGGATGTTCTACGCCGGCGGGGCGAACTTCCGCTTCAAGCCCGCCGCCGGCATCGCCGTGGCGCGCCGGGCCGGGGCCATCGAGGCGGCCGACCAGATCAACAAGTACTTCCAGATCAACTGCCAGCCCCTCGTCTCCAGCTCCTACTGGAACATCGCCTACGGACGCACCCCCGGCGAGGCGGAAGGCGACGGCGAGGGCCTGCACACCATGCGCGTGCTGGGCCGCAACATGGCCTGGATGCTCAAGTGCATCGAGGCCGGCCGCGCCGCGGGCATTAATGCGCCGGGGATGGAGCCCAAGGTGATGACCAACGTGGTGCGCGAGGATCTGCTAGGAGAATAGCCTCGCGCGCCGCGCACGACCCGTAGGGGGCGACCTTGGTCGCCCCTCATCAAGTGGGATGTTCGTACCTGAGGAGGGCTGACCAAGGCCAGCCCCTACGGAGAATATTCCGGCAGAGAGGCAGCTCCTATTCGTCCACCTTCAAAATAGCCATGAAGGCCTCTTGGGGCACTTCCACGTTGCCGATGGCCTTCATGCGCTTCTTGCCGGCCTTCTGCTTCTCCAGAAGCTTGCGCTTGCGGGTGATATCGCCGCCGTAGCACTTGGCGAGCACGTCCTTGCGCTTGGCCTTCACCGTCTGGCGCGCGAGCACGCGGCCGCCGATGGCCGCCTGGATGGGCACCTCGAACATCTGGCGCGGGATGATCTCCTTCAGCTTGTCGCAGAGCACGCGCCCGCGGTCGTAGGCCTTGTCCTTGTGCACGATGAACGACAGCGCGTCGATGGGCTTGCCCGAAAGCAGGATGTCCAGCTTCACGAGCTGCGAGGGCTTGTAGCCGTCCATCTCGTAGTCGAGGGACGCGTAGCCCTTCGTGTTCGACTTCAGCTTGTCGAAGAAGTCCAGGATGAGCTCGGACAGAGGGATCTCCCAGAGCATCTCGACGGTGGTCTGAGAGAGGTAGTTCATGGTGACGAAGTTGCCGCGCCGGCCCACGGCCAGATCCATCACGGCGCCCACGTAGTCGGGCGGGATGAGGATCTTCGCCTTCAGGTAGGGCTCTTCCACGTGATCGATGGAGCCGGGATCGGGCATCTCCTGGGGCGAGTGCAAAGACACCATCTCGCCGCCCTTGAGGTACACGTGGTACTCCACCGAGGGCGCCGTGGCCAGAAGGTCGAGCCCGAACTCGCGCTCCAACCGCTCCTTGATGACCTCCATGTGCAGAAGGCCCAGAAAGCCCACGCGGAAGCCGAAGCCGAGGGCATGAGAGGTCTCGGGCTCCCACACGAGCGCCGGGTCGTTCAGCGACAGCTTCTCCAGCGCCTCCTTCAAGGGCTCGTACTGGTCGCCGTCGATGGGAAACAGGCCCGTGAACACCATGGGCTTCGCCTCGCGGTAGCCGGGAAGGGGCTCGTTCACGCCGCCGTCGGCCACGGTGATCGTGTCGCCCACCTTCACTTGGCTCACATCCTTGAGGCCCGTGACGAGGTAGCCCACCTCGCCCACATAGAGTGCCTCCTCGGGCACCTCCTGGGGGTGCCGCGCGCCCACCTCTTCTACGAGCGTCTCCGTGCCCGTGGCCATCATGCGGATCTTGTCGCCCTTCTTGATGCGACCGTCGACCACGCGGATGAGGGCCACCACGCCGCGGTAGGCGTCGAAGTAGCTGTCGAAGATGAGCGCGCGCAAGGGGGCCGCGCCGTCGCCCTCGGGGGCCGGGATGTTGTAGACCACGGCTTCCAGAAGATCGTGGACACCCTCGCCGGTCTTGCCCGAGGCGAGCACCGCGTCGTCGGCGGGAATGGCCAGGCCGTCCTCGATCTCGGCCTTCACGCGCTCGGGCTCGGCGGCCGGCAGGTCGATCTTGTTGATGAGCGGGATGATCTCCAAATCGGCGTTCATGGCGAGCATCGCGTTGGCCACGGTCTGCGCCTCCACGCCCTGGGTGGCGTCCACCACGAGCACGGCTCCGTCGCAGGCGGCCAGGCTGCGGGAGACCTCGTAGGTGAAGTCCACGTGGCCCGGCGTGTCGATGAGGTTCAGCTGGTAGGTCTCGCCGTCGTCGGCGGTGTAGCTCACGCGCACGGCCTGGCTCTTGATGGTGATGCCGCGCTCGCGCTCGATGTCCATGGAGTCGAGCAGCTGGGCCTGCATGTCGCGCTTGGCCACCGTGCCCGTAAGCTCCAGGATGCGGTCCGAGAGCGTGGACTTGCCGTGATCGATGTGCGCGATGATCGAGAAGTTGCGGATATGGGAAAGCTCGTGGGTCATAATGTCTTTCTTATCGGCGTCGGTCTTACCGGGCGAGCGGGCCCGCGAGGCCCCTCTCCCCTCTCAATGTGTGCGTCTCGCGAAGATTCGGGGCCGCAAGACCACTTTCTTCGCCGCGCTCACGGGAATCTTTGGTATTCTACCGCATTGTGTATCCAGCGATACGTGCACGCGGTGATTCCACCGCCAAATCTGCAGACGTGGCTGCGCTTTAAGATTACGGTTGCTGGCGGCTTTCCGAGGCATTCGGTCTCGGGGCTGAGGAAGCGGAGAAATCCCGCCGCTTTCCGATTCGCACGATGGCCCGCAGCGGGGTATACCGCCGCGCGTTCGTGTCGTTGGATACCACCGAAGATGGGAAACGACCGAACCAGAAAGGGCTAGCATTCATGGCTAACATCAAGTCCCAGAAGAAGCGCATCATCACCAACGAGAAGCGTCGTATGCGCAACCGCGCCGTCAAGAGCGAGCTGAAGACCGCCGTCCGTCACGTCAAGGACGCCGTGGCCGAGGGCAACGGCAAGGACGCCTACGCCTTCGCCTGCGAGGCCTGCCGTCTGATGGACAAGGCCGCCTCCAAGGGCGTCATCCACAAGAACCAGGCCGCCAACCGCAAGAGCGGCATCATGCGCCTGGCCAACACCGTGGTGACCGCCGAGGATATCGCCGCTTACGAGAAGCCGGCGCCGAAGCCGCAGAAGACCGGCTCCAAGAAGACCGAGGCCAAGGCCGCCCGCAAGGCCGCCATGGCCGCCGCTTCCGAGGAGAAGGCGAAGCGCCGCGAGAAGCAGCTGAAGGAGGAGAAGAAGGCCGCCGAGCGCAAGGCCAAGGAGGCCGCCAAGGCCGAGGCTGATGCCGCTGCCGCCGAGGCTGAGGAGGCTTCGGCCGAGGAGGCCGCCGAGTAGCCTGCGCGACCCGCAGACTTCGCGATCCGAAGCGCCGTCCCATCCGGGGCGGCGCTTTTTGTTTGCGCGGAACCACCGCGCAGATCGATCCCGTAGGGGCAGACCTTGGTCTGCCCTCCTCAAGCGCGAACATCCCACTTGATGAGGGGCGACCAAGGTCGCCCCCTACGGATCAACCTGTCTACAGGTCGATGGCCACTGTTGCATGAACGCGGCCTTTATTTACAATGGGAAACGAGATACGAAACCGCCCGATGAGGGTCCAGCGCGGAAGGAACCAGCATGGCAGAGACGATCGGAGCCCGCGAGCGTGGGCGCATTACGCCCGACGAGGGCGCGGTGCTGGCGGCGGAGACGGCCCGCAATGCCGATTTCGGCAAGCCGGTGCTCATCTACCCCAATCTCTACCTGGTGCGCGTGCCCCTTCCCCACAATCCGCTGCGCGCCCTCAACTCCTACTTCATTCTGGACGACGACGGCACCACCACCATCGTGGACGTGGGTTTCAACCACCCTGACTGCGAGCAGGCGCTCGACGACGCCCTGGCCGCCCTCGGCCGCTCTTGGGACAAGGTGCAAGTGGTGCTCACCCATTCGCACCCCGATCACACGGGCAACCTCGACCGCATTTGGCGCGAGGGCATGCCGGTGCTCGCGAACCTTCACTCGTTCCAGGAGGTGAAGAACCTCATGGAGATAGAGGACAACGTCTACGGCCCGCTGCTCTTGCAGGCGGCCACCTTGGAGCAGCAGCGTGACCTGACCTTCGACGAGAAGGGGCCGCGGCTGCACGTGTCGGCGGAGCTTCTGCCGCTTTCCACCTACCCGGTCATGACTTATCTGGCCGACGGCGACTGCCTCAAGGTCGGTGAGTTCGAGTTCGAGGTGATCGAGACGCCGGGCCACGACCCTTGGCACATCTGCCTCTACGAGGCGGCGCACAAAATCCTCCTCTCCGGCGATCATGTGCTGGAGCGCATCACACCGTCGGTTTCCTCGTGGTTTCCGGCCTACAACGCCCTGGCGGAGTTTCTGGAAAGTCTCGAGAAGGTGGGCGGCTACGATGTGGATCTGGTGCTCCCGGCCCACGGCAAGCCGTTCACCGGCATGCGCGAGCGGGTCGACTTCCTCATCGAGCACCACCACAAGCGCCTGGAGGAGATCTACGAGCTGGTGGCTGCCGGCCACGACGACATTGTTCAGATTTCCCAGCATGCCACGTGGCGCTACCCCGATTGGAAGAGCTGGCCGCTCGATCAGAAGTACTTCTCCATGGGCGAGACGCTGGCGCACCTCATCTACCTCGTGCGCGAGGGACGCATCCTGCAGGGAATCTGCGGCCACGAGTACTACTTCCGCATGCCCTACGACCGCAAGAACCTGGCCTTGGCGCCGGGGACGACTAGCTAGCGCTTGAGGGTTTCCACGAGCCAGCGGTAGAAGACCTCGTCGGGATCGCTGCCGCTCTTCATGGCCTGCTCGGCGTCGCGAGAGGAGGCGAGCGCCCGGCGCAGCTCCTCGGGACGCCATTGGCGCGCCCACGCGCCGTGGTTCTTCACGCGCCAGTCGGGCGCGCCGAGGGCTTTGGCGAGACCGCGCGGGTTGCCGCGACGGGCCATGGACTGGGCCGCCATGAGCTCGCGAAGGCGCGTGGTGCACAGGGCGATGAGCACATGGGGAGAGGTGCTCTCCATCTTCGCTCTCAGAGCGAGGCATTTACCGAGGTTGCGCTCGGCGAAGGCCGCCGTGAAATCCCATGGCTTCACCTCGGAGGTGCGGGCCACGAGCGCGCGCACCTCGCGCTCCCCCACCCCATCGGCCGTGCCGTGAGCCAGGGCGATCTTCTTCAGCTCGTTGTCGAGGTGCACGGTGTTCTCGCCCACGAGCTCCACCAGAGCCGAGGCCGCTCCCTCGGTAAGCGTGATGCCGTGGGTGCAGGCCATGGCGCGGACGCGCTTGGGCAGCTCCCAGCTCTTGGGCGGGGCGCAGTCGATGACGGCCTTGGGGCCCGCGGCGGCGAGCGCCTTGTACAGCCGCGTGTTCTTGGCGAGCTTCTCCGCCTCGCAGGCGAGCACCGTGGTGGCGCTGGGAGCCTTGAGGTAGTTGACGAGCTCCTCGGCGTCGGCCCTTTTCAGCTTGTCGGCGTTGCGCACGTAGACGAGGCGCACGGGACTTGCGAAGGGCATGGTGTTGCAGGCGGCTGCGATGGCGGCGCCCTCGGCCACCTCCCCATCGAACTCGTCGGAGTTGAAGGACAAATCGCCCATCGTGGCCAAGCGCGCCTTGAGGCGGGCGATGACCGCCTCGCGCTTGAGGGCGTCCTCGCCCACGGCCAAATAGGCGGGAAGGAGATCGGTATGTTGGCTGTCGCTCATGGCCCCATTGTACCCCATCGCTACTGCATCCCCTACCTTTGGGTGGAGACCGTGAGCGTATCTTCGGAAAACGCCACGACCACATCTCCCGACTCGTCGCTGCAGTAGGTGGCGCACCCGGTTTTCTCAAGGAAGTCCAGCGTGTTTTGCGAAGGGTGACCGTAGCGGTTGGCCTCGCCGACGCCGATGAGCGCCACCTTGGGAGACAGACGCTCTGCCAAAGAAGCATCGAGGCTCTTTTTCGAGCCGTGGTGGCCCACCTTCAGTACCTCCACCCCGCTTGCGGGCAGCTTGTCGGTCAGCTGATCCAGCTGCTCGGCCTCGGCGTCGCCGGTGAACAGGACCGTCCACTCCGCCGCCCCGTCGCCATCGCCGTCCCAGGAGGCGAGCAGGCAGAGGCTGTCGGCATTGCCGCCATCGTCGGCCAATCGCTCGGGCCAGAGCACCGTTATCGAGAATTTGCCGCAGCGCACCGTATCGCCCGGCGACAGCTCGACGAGGGCGTCGGCGAGTCCCTCTGTCCGCGCTGCGGCCATGAGCTCCGAGCATGCTTTGCAAGAGCAGTCGGGAAGTCCCTCGGGCACCAGCAGCGCCGATGCGGGAGCCACATCCCCGAGCACGGAAAGCGATCCGCAGTGGTCGTCGTCGCTGTGGGTGACGGCCACAGCGTCGAGGCGGCCCACTCGCTGGCGCGCCAGGGCGGCCTTGAGCAGGGAATCCTGGTTGCCGGTGTCGATGAGTAGCGCGTTCGCGCCGCTTCGCACGAGAAACGCGTCCCCCTGGCCCACGTCCAGCATGACGATGGCATCGGTGGGCATGCCGAGGGGAAGGCGCAGCACGAAAAGCGCCAAAACGGCCGCGGCCGCCGTCCCCGACAGCCCCCCGATGCTCACTCGCGGCCACCAGGCCCACAACCCGATGCAGAGCGCGCCGGAAAGCACGGCCGCCGCCAGAGGCGCGGCATCGATGGGCGCGCAGGAGCCCTGCAGCGAAGCGAGGGCGTTAACGACGGCCGAGAGCGGGGCGCATGCCAGGGCCGCCGCGCCGATGAGTCCCGGTGCCGCAGCGGGGGCAAGGCATGCGAGCAGTACGGCGACGAACCCGACGAGGCACGCCAAGGAAAACAGCGGCCCCGCTACCAGGTTGGCCAACGGCGACAGGAGAGGCAGCTGAGAGAAGAGCGCCGCCGCATAGGGCTGCGTCGCCAGGGCCGAGGAGCCGGTGAGGGCGAGGGGATCGCCCACGACCTTCTTCAATCGAGGGAGCCCCGCGAAGGCCGAGGACAGCAGCGGTGCGAATAGAACGATTCCCAGGGTGGATCCCGCCGACAAGGCGAAGGAGGCCGAAAGGGCGCAGGCTGGATCCGCCCCCACGAAAAGCAGAAGGCACAGCCCCAATGCGCTGAGCGCCGAATTACGGCGGTTGGCCCAGAGCGCGAACAGCCCCGTCGCGGCCATGACCGCCGCTCGCAGTGCCGATACCGGCATCCCGGTGAACGCGACGTAGCCGACAAGAAACAGGGCGCTGGCCACCGTCGTCGCTTTGCGGCCGAGCCGCAGCAGCTTCAATCCTCCCGCAACGAACAGAACCACAATGGAGAGGTGCGCCCCCGATACCGCCACGAGATGGGCCAGCCCCACGGCCTTGAAGCAATCGTAGAGCCCCGATTCCTCGATGGCCGGCCTCCAACCGCACACAAGAGCCTGTAGAAGTGGCGCATTGTCTCCCCCGCACGCGGCGATGAGATCCAGGGCGCATCGCCGCAGATGGACAAAGGGGCCGCTATCGAGCGCTGCTTCTTCCGAGACAAACGCGCTTTCGCTCGCGGTGAGAGAGCCGGCCAGCCCGGTGTCCCAGTAGTATGCTGCCACTGCCTCTGCGGGCGGCTTGAGCGTTCCGGATGCCGTCATAGACTGCCCTTGCAGCAGCGCCGCATCCTCGGGCAGGTTAAGCCGCACCCGTAGCACGCGGCCATCTGCGCCACGAAGCCGCGCCTCGGCGTGCCATCCGAAATCTCCGCGACGGGCATCCTCGGTGAGCTCGGCGTGCCAGGTCGCCGGCGCCGAATCGCCTCCCTGCGCCTCTGCGTAGGCCATAGAGCCGCGAAGAGCGCCGGCCCAAAAGGAGCAAAGAGCCACGGCAGCGGCGAGGGAGAGCGCCGCCAGAGCGCCGAGCGAGAAACCGCCGCCTCGGGCCGCGCGCAAGGCATGGGATGCCAGCCACACGGCAGCGCCCAGCGCAAGCATCCCCAGTACGGGAAGGGCCGCGGTGGGCGCAAGGCGCAGGGTCGGCCAAATCAGCGCCGTTGCAGCCCACAGGACGAGCCCTGCCACCAGCAGGGGCGGCAGAAAGGGGCGCGGCGGCCTGCTGTCGAGATCGCCCGTCACAGGCAGAGCCGATCCCGCATGGCCGCGAGCTTCTTCTCGCCGATGCCGGAGACCCGCGTCAAATCGTCGATGGACGAAAACGGCCCGTTCGCCTCGCGGTCGGCCACGATCTTCTCCGCAGTCGCCGCGCCGATGCCCTTGAGCGTTTCGAATTCCTCGGCCGTGGCCGTGTTGATGTTGACCATCCCGTCAGCCCCTGAGGAGGACGCGCCTTCCCCAGAGCCCTGCGCGCCGCCGGAAGCTGCCACGGCGCCCCCATCGGAGGGGGTCGCCTGGCTCTCGCTGCGGGAGGGGATGACGATCTGCTGGCCGTCCTGCAGCTCCTGGGCCAAGTTCACCGCATCGGTCCGCGCCTTTTCGGTGGCGCCGCCGGCCGCCGTCACCGCATCGATCACCCGGCTGCCTGCGGGTAGATAGTAGACGCCGGGCGATGCCACGCACCCGTCAACGTGAATGCACAGCTGCCCCGTCTCATCGCCGCTCGAGGGGAGCACCACGTTCTCGACGCTTTGGCCCGACGCGGCCTTCTCGGCGTCACCCTCCTCGCCTTCGACGGCTTGCACCGCTTCGTTGCCAGCGTCCCCCGATACGCTCGCCGAGGCCGCATCCTGCGCCCTCACCTCGAATCCGCCGCCGAGCGAAGCGCAGAAGGCGTACCCTGCGAGCACGATCATGAGCACCAGCGCCAATGCCACAGCGACGAAGACCGACCGGGGCACGCGACCCAGATGCAATCTCTCCGCGAGCGATTCCGCACGATCTTGAAAGGCCATGATCTCCTCCTTCTCCCGAATTGGAAAAAGGATACGAGCACACGACCGTATTTATGACGCGGGAATGTCTCGATCCGTTCCCCGCGCCGACCGTGGTCGCGTCCCGCCCCTGTCCCAATCCTCATCCCTCGGTACCATCCGTAGGGGCAGACCTTGGTCTGCCCTCGCGAGTGGAACAGAGGCGCGTGACAAAAAAGGGGCGACCAAGGTCGCCCCCTACGGAGAAGCGCGATTGAGACACGGAAATCCGAAGCTCTCTATCGTCGGGATTTGCTGGGCGGCTTGTAGGCCGGGCAGGCATAGTCATGGGGCTCGGCCGCATCGGCGAGGGCGGTCACCCATTCCTCCACAGGGAAAGCGACCTCGGCCTCGCGCACCGCCTCCAGTTTCGCGTGGGTCTCGGGGTTGCGCGGCATGAACAGCGTGCAGCAGTCCGGCGCGTCCATGGACGAGATCTCGAAGGTGCCCAGCTCCTGGGCCGCCTCGATGATCTCCAGCTTGTCCGAGCCAATGAGCGGCCGCAACACTGGCAATTCCACCGCGTCGTTCGTGGCGCGGATGTTGTCGAGGGTCTGCGAGGCCACCTGCCCTAGGCTCTCCCCGGTCACCAGCGCTCCGGCCCCTTCCCGCCGCGCCAGCTCCTCGGCCACGCGGAACATGAGGCGCCGGTACAGGATGACCCGCAGAGAGGGCGGGCAGGAAAGGGATATCTCGCGCTGGTAGTCGCCGAAGGGCACCACGTAGACGCGCCCGATGCAGCCGGTGCGCTCGAGCACGTGCGCGATGTCGTCCACCAGGTACTCCGAGGCGTCGGAGGTCTGGGGGCGTCCCGAGAAGTGCACGCCGATGGGCACGGCCCCGCGGCGAGCCATGCGCCAGGTGGCCACGGGCGAGTCGATGCCCGAGGACAGAAGGCACACCACCTTGCCCGACGAACCCACGGGCAGGCCGCCGATCCCGCGGACAGACCGCGCGTACACGTAGGCGGTGCCCTCCACGGCCTCGACGCCCACGGTGACGTCCTGGCCCTTCATCTGCACCCGCTTCTCGGGGAACCGCTCGCA
This sequence comes from Adlercreutzia sp. CNCM I-6207, assembly GCF_977072305.1. Taxonomy (NCBI): domain Bacteria; kingdom Bacillati; phylum Actinomycetota; class Coriobacteriia; order Eggerthellales; family Eggerthellaceae; genus Adlercreutzia; species Adlercreutzia sp. CNCM I-6207. The sequence continues at coordinate 7,013 of NZ_CDRVLZ010000010.1, read as the reverse complement.
GAGCACCTCCCCGATGTCGCGGTTCATCTGCATGGAGTCGATGGGGAACACCGTGTGGTTGCGCCGCGCGGACACCTTGAAGGTGGAGAAGGGCTCCGCCTCGGCCAGGGCGATGCAAGCGGCGCGCCCCATGACCTCGATGTCCAGATCGCACTTGAAGCCACAGGATGCGCGGGCCACGCCGGGCACGCCCAGAATGGCATCGGTGCACTGGTTCGCTACCTCAAGCGTGGTTCCCTCCCGCAAGAAGACGAGCAGGCGCCCGGAGATGCGGTGGATGGTGACAACGGGATACGCGCCAAGAAGCGCCTCCAGGTTCTTCTGAAGGCGCTTCTCGAATACTCCGCGGTTGCGTCCCTTGAGCCCGATCTCGTGATAATGCACGAGAATGATTCTCTGGAACTCTTCCATTTAGTGGTTTTTCACGTCGATCGACTCAGGATCGTACGAAACCTCGCCACGGGCGATCTCGTTGAAGGCCATGGACAAGGGCTTCGTATCGGCGGCACGGGCGATTTCCACGGCCGTCTGCAGCTGGATGGCGCGATCGCGCTGGCCGCGCATCATGTCGTTGATGTCGTGCGCACGCTTGGAAGCCAGCGCGCACAGAAGAAAACGGTCGTTGTCGGTGCGGTCAAGCAGGACGTCGATCTTCGGTTCGATAATGCTCATAGGGCGGATATCCTCTTACTGTTGCTCGGCGATTTCGTTGACGTAAGCGACGAGCTGGCGAGTGGCCTCGTCCAAATCGTCGTTCACAAGCCGATAATCATACTCCATTTTCTGGGAAAGTTCCACCAGAGCGGTGCGCATGCGCATATCCACCACGTCATCGGTCTCGGTGCCGCGCCCACGCAGGCGCCGCTCCAGCTCCTCGAGCGAGGGGGGTTCAATGAACACGAGGTGCGCCTCGGGCATCTTCTCGCGCACCTGGAGTGCCCCTTGAACCTCGATCTCGAGGATGACCTGGCGTCCCGCCGCCATCTCGCGCTCCACCGAGGCGCGCGGGGTGCCGTAGCAGTTGCCGGAGTACTCGGCCCATTCCAGAAAGCCGCCCTCCTCCGCCAGGCTTAAGAACTCCTCCTTCGTGAGGAAGTAATAGCTGACGCCCTCCTCCTCACCGGGACGAGGGCGCCTTGTGGTGGCGGAGACGGACAACCAAGCGTCGGGCACTTCCTCGAGAAGACGCGCGATGAGAGTTCCCTTGCCGGTTCCCGAGGGACCGCTTACGACGAAGAGGTTTCCGTGTCTCATGAATTCCTTTGTGACGTTGACGTTCTACTTGGACAGGCGCGCAAGCAGAGCCTCGCGCTGACGCTCGCCGATACCGCGGATGCGGCGGCTCTCGGCGATCTGCAGCTCCTTCATGATGCGCTCGGCCTTGGCCTTGCCGTACCCGGGCAGCGTCTCGATGAGCGTGGAAATCTTCATACGGCCCACGACAGGGTCGTCGCGCATATCGAGAACCTGAGCGACGGTGAGCTTGCCCGTCTTCAGCTCTTCTCGTACCTCCGCCCGCTTGATGCGTGCGGCCTTTGCCTTTTCAAGCGCTTCAGCGCGGGCCTCGGGGCTGAGTTGGGGAATTGCCATTTCTGTTCTCCTTCCAGTTCGGGCTGAGGGCATAGTACCACGCATTGATGAGGAATCAACACCTAATTTACTCGGAATCAATAAATGCGGCATTTTTCCCAATTATCGGCTATACACGGGCCTTATTCAGGGATAAAACGCTTTGGAGCTACTCCAATTCCGCGGCGATGGCCTCGAAGGCCGCCACGGGATCGTCCGCCTCGGTGATGGGCCGGCCCACCACGATGTGCGACGCTCCGTTCGCGAAGGCCTGGGCGGGCGTGGCCACGCGGCTCTGGTCTCCCAGGGCGGCGCCGGCCGGGCGCACGCCGGGGGTGACGATGAAGGCGTCGGGGCCCAAGATCTCGCGCAGAGCGGCCGCCTCCTGGGGCGAGGCCACCACGCCGGAGATGCCCGCCTCCTTGGCCTGGGCCGCGAGGGCCGCCACCTGTTCGGGCAGGGGTCGGGCGACGCCGGTGGCCGCAAGCGCCTCGGGACTCATGGAGGTGAGCACCGTGATGCCGAGGGTCGCCGGCACGTCCCCGCCGTACTCCGCCGCGCCCTCCTCGGCGCCGCGCTGGCCCGCCTCCATCATGGCGGTGCCGCCCACGGTGTGCATGGTGAGCATGTCGGCCCCGCTGGCCGCCGCCGAGCGCGCCGCGCCCTGCACCTGGTGCGGGATGTCGTGGAACTTCAGGTCGAGGAACACGTTGAAACCGCGGCGCTTGAACATCTTCACGATGGCCGGGCCCTCGGCGTAGTACAGCGTCATGCCGATCTTGAGCCACTTCGCGTGGCCCTCCAGCTTGTCGGCAAGGGCTATGGCCTCCCAGGCGTCGCAGTCGAGCGCCACGATGACGCGGTCGCGAGCAGGAATGGAATCGAAGGCGGTTAGCATTGCAGGGCTCCTATCAGCTCGTTGACGTCTTTGACGCCCTGGGATTCGCAGTAGTCGATGATGCCGTCGATGACGTCGACGGTGGCGGTGGGATTGACGAAGTTCGCCGTGCCCACGGCCACCGCGGTGGCGCCGGCCAGCATGAACTCCACGGCGTCCTCGCCGGTGGATATGCCGCCCATGCCGAGCACCGGCACGGAAACGGCCTGGGCTACCTGCCACACCATGCGCAGGGCCACGGGCTTCACGGCCGGTCCCGAATAGCCGCCCACCACGCGCGCCAGCTTCGGGCGGCGGGTGCGGGCGTCCACGGCCATGCCGAGCAGCGTGTTGATGAGCGAGATGCCGTCGGCTCCGGCGGCCTCGGCGGCCTTCGCGATCTCGGTGATATCGGTGACGTTCGGCGTGAGCTTCACGATGAGCGGGCGCTTCGTAGCGGCGCGGCAGAGCGACACCACCTTCTCCACGCTGGGCACATGGCAGCCCATGGTCATGCCGCCGGCGTCCACGTTGGGGCACGAGATGTTCACCTCGTAGGCGGCCACGGGGGCTTCCTCCAAGGCCTCGATGACAGCCACGTACTCGTCGAAGCTGTGGCCGGAGACGTTCACCATGGCCGTGGCGCCGATCTCGGCGAGCCACGGCAGCTCGATGTCCTTCAAGTGCTGCACACCGGGGTTCTGAAGGCCGATGGAGTTCAACATGCCCGAAGCCGTCTCGGCAATGCGGGGGCTCGCGTTGCCCTCCCAGCCGTTCAAAGACACGCCCTTGGTGGTGACGGCGCCCAGGGCCGCCACGTCCACGAAGTCGTGGTACTCCATGCCGGCGCCGAAGGTGCCCGAGGCCACGGTGACCGGGTTCTTCATGGCCATGCCGCCGAGGTTCACGGACAGGTTGACGCTCGTCTCTTTCGGTTTGCGCTGCATTACCACACCACCTCGCTTGCACAGAACACCGGGCCGTCCACGCAGGCGCGGCGCTTGCCGGCCGTCGTATCGACCACGCAGGACAGACAGGCCCCCACGCCGCAGGCCATGCGCCTCTCCATGGACACCTCGCAGAACACGCCGGCCGCATCCGCCATGCCGGCCACGATCTTCATGAGGGGCTCCGGGCCGCAGCAGGCCACGTAGTCGTAGGGCGCGCCTTCCGCAGCGGCCGCCGCCAGGGCCTCTTCCACAAGCGGCGTGCAGAAGCCGGCGCGGCCGTAGGTGCCGTCGTCGGTGGAGCAGGCAGGCTCGCACCCGAGTACGGCCCCGTAGCGCTCGCGGGCCACCAACGCATCGATGGTGGAGGCGCCGAGAATGGCGTCGGTGGCAACGCCCGCCGCCGTCAGCTCCTCGGCCAAGGGGTACAACGGCGCGCTTCCCACGCCGCCGGCCACGATGAGCGCGCGCTTGCAGCCCTCGGGCGGCTGCCATCCGCGACCGATGGGGCCGATCATCTCCACCGCGTCGCCGACCGCGAGCTCTGTCATGTGCTCAGTGCCGAAGCCGAGCACCTGGTACATCATGTCCACCGTGCCCGCCTCCGCATCGGCCGCGTACACGCCGAAGGGGCGGCGCAGGATGTGGGCCTCCATGCCCGGCACCTTCACGTGCACGAACTGCCCCGGCCGCGCCGTCGTCGCGATTTCCGGCGCGCGCACGGTCATGAGCCAGATGTTGCACCCCATCTCCTCGTTCACCAGAATGGGCGCGTTCTCGTTGCAAAGCGTCATAGGCTCTCCTGTCGCGTCGGCGGGCATCATGTCAATAGCTGCTATTCTAGCCTATATTCCCGGTACGCTCCGCAACAACTCGATCGGAAAGAGCATTCGGCAAAGCTCAAGGGGCACAAAGCTATCCAATGCTTATTAACAACGAGAACGGCCGCCTTCTTCATTGGATGATTTCTAACGCCCGAAGCGCACGCCAACATCGCCGCTACATTTCCCTGAACCGATCTTCCAAATAGCGATTGGCATATTCCCAATTCAAACTTTTAGGCGGATTCATCACCTGGTCGTAAGCTTCTTTCATAAGTGCGGCAATGGAACGATAGGGAACATTACCCGTGGCTCCGCCGAAAGCCGGGATGACGATACTCTCAACTCGATTGTTCAGCGCGCACATCAGCGTCGTTCTCATGCACCGATACACAACGAGGGGATCCGCGATAGCTGAAGGGGCGCGCATCGTGGGCGTATGAATAAGCTTCTTGTCGGAACCAGGTATATCCACCATAAAACTCGTCCCTACAGGCTGTTCGCCATAGTAGTGATTAATAATGTGATCCTGAACGCATCGTTGGAGCCCATCTCCGAAATAGCGAGTAATGGCGCCATCGTAGCCGCCATCCATGATCCCGTAAGAGTTAGCCGGCGAGACAACGCACTGCACGTCATAGGGGTCCATGAACACATCGAAGAAACCGCGAACAGGCATGACGTTGTCTTCGCTGAAATACTGTTGCCAGAGATCAACGAGGCCCCCGTTCCTATCGAGTAGAAAGATGTCCATTTGGCCTCCTCTTGTTGTTTTCCTTTCGTCCTCTTCAGTATGCACGCTGCGCCGCGCTCACGAGAGACATCTATGGGCCTCGCCTTCTTTCTGAAATGGGTCTTCTGCAGCAACATATAGGAGCTTCAGAACGAAGGCGTCAATGGCAACCGTTGAGAAGGGAGCAGATGCCGAAAAACGCACAGGCAGGTTCTCGAAAGGCGAGCCCACTCCAAGACCCGCGTACATAGCCTTTACTTGCATTACGTAATGCAGTATAATGTTTGAAAACTAAGGAGGCAAGGATGAGCGCAACGGCCACATTGAACATACGGCTCCCCGAAGAGCTGAAAGAGCACGGAATGCAAGTACTCGCCAGGCAGCACATCAGCGTATCCGAGGCGGTGCGGCAGTTGTTCTGCGAGCTTGAGCGCAGCCAGCAAGTTCCGGAGTTTCTTGCCGATGCATCCCCTCGCGACGATATCCAGGGAAAGCGCCAACTTTTGCGAACCATGGTCCGCGCATCACGTCCGACACCTGACGCCCTTGAGCCCCCCATCGCACCGAAGGGCCATGACTGGCGCGAAGATTGGCGCGAGCATCTTCTCGAGAAGCACGGCGGTGCGTAATGAACATCCTCTTCGACACCAATGTCGTCATCGACCTTTTCACCGACACCGACGACTTTAAAGCTGCTTTCACCGCTGTCGACGTTGCCCTGTTGCGAGACTTCAAGCTTTGGCTTCCCGCATGTTCGACACCCTCTATTCGCTACCTGCTCACGGCACGAAAGCTCATGAAAGCGGCTGATGCCCGGAGGGCCTTTGGAGACTTGCTGCAACTCTTTTCCATCGCCGACACCACGTCCGCCGATTGCCTCGCTGCCTATGAGCACGAGCACCGCGACTACGAGGATGATCTTGTCGCCTATTCCGCACATCGCACGGGCATCGACTTCATCGTCACCCGCAACGGACGCGACTTCGAGAAGTCTCCCGTACCCGTTCTCTCCCCTACCGAGTTCGTCGACCTCTTTAAGCCGGCTGACATAGTCTACGGCTGGGAAACGTTGCCACCGGAATAAATCTGGAAACAAAACCACGACAGATCGCCTGGGCTCTCTACGGACAACTCAAATTGATCAATCAGGATTACCCCAGGCTTCCTGACAGGTTAGGTAATTTCGAATCCTTGCTTATCTGCCGCAATATTTAGCCATCGTCAAGTGTAAAATTGAATCACGCTAAGCCGACAGTACGTAATCTGACACGGGAGAGAAAAAGAGTGAGCGAAGAGGATAGTATCCAGAAGCTGGAAACGACACCAGTTACCGAACTCAACTTCGGAAATGCCCGCTTACGACGAACAGTCAAACGAGCAGGATTCGACACCTTGCCTCCTCTTTTGGAACTTTCTGAGAAGGATATCGATGCACTTTTCGACTGGGGAGATGCAGATGAAATCATAAAACTGCAGGAAAAAATATCATAATGCACCTGCTGAATTCGCGATCTCCGTTCTACGCAAGAAGAAGATCGATGATGTAGCAGTAGATAGGATTATTTCTGAGACCAGATCTTCGGCTGTCGCCTCCCTAATGCGGCGAACTCAAACTGTTTTGGGTACCCAATATCTTAATGATGGTCCAGTCTCCCTTCCCACGCTTCCCTTTTCTCAGGCATTAAAGGGGTTCGAGGATCGGGCTCGCGAGGCTTTTGACGAACTGGATGATAGGCTCCAAAATGTCATGGTGTACCAAGCCTTTGAGGAATTTCCCACAGACCTCGATGAGCTGAACGAAGCTTTTCAGCAGATGTTCACTCACTACGCAAACCACCCACGAGCCGCTCTGAATCTGATCGATAGGCATTTACGCAATGCCTTTGTGGTATATGTTGCAGATAGAGCTCGAAACACTTTCAGCGAAGGCAACCTGTGGGGCAACTTCTTTAATGGGTTCATCGGATTGAGTATTGCGGCATCCTCGGGTGGTGATTCCGCAATGCGTCAGTGCGCAAATCCATTGGCCATCGGTGCGCGCTTGCGCCGACAATCGGGCTGGGAGT